>NZ_JBTKVD010000007.1:0-203169 GCF_054454555.1 Acinetobacter sp. ANC 4636
AAAAAGTATTTAGTATAAGGCTATAACTACAAATAACTGTTAATGTGCTATTAGTTCATAATCGAATCGTCTTTACTATGAATTCATTTAACATATTTGATTCACTTCCGAAAGATTTAAGTTCAGAAGTGTTTGAGGACATTGTTCATTCTTCAACAGTAAGAATTGAGCGTATAGTTTCAAAAGGGCATTGTTCACCAGATATAGGTTGGTATGATCAGGATGAGAATGAATGGGTCATGATTGTTGAAGGAAAGGCCATCTTGGAATTTGAGAATGGTTCAAAATGTGAGTTGTCCACTGGCGATTACATAAATATTCCTGCCCATGTCAAACATAAGGTGATCTGGACGAATCCAAATCAAATTACCATTTGGCTTGCTGTCTTCTATAAGTTGTAAACAATGGTATCAAAAGCCATTTAAGTGGCTATCTCAACTCTCGTAAGAGTGACTTATGAATCGTTTAGATATTTTTAAAGCAGCTTAATATAAAGAGAGTCTAAATTTTAAATCAATTAACCCAATTACTTTTCTAATTATTTAAAAAATAATCAAAATGCAAAAACTACTTACAGAGCATTTAATTGCCGCCAAGCATGCTTCAATGCAGTTCTTAAACCTTCTTCCAAAGTTGGATGATAAAACGGTTTTTCTAAAATTTCATCAATTGTGAGCTGTTCAGAAATGACCCAGTTGAGTAAATGTGCTAAATGTTCGGCTGCTTCGACCAGTAATTCTGCACCAAGTAACTGGTTATTTTGGGGATCAACATATACCTCAACAGCTCCTTGATTTTTGCCTAGAACCAAAGCGCGTGCTTGTTTGGTATAAGAGGCTGTACCAACAATAAAAGGAATATTTTTTGCTTGAAGCTCTTTATAGTTTTGCCCCACACTTGCCATCTCAGGAGAGCAAAAAATAATATTTAAAGGCGTTAAGGTCTTAATATTTTGAATTTCTGGGTAATTTAAGCAGTTATGTACAGCCATTTTACCTTCATGCGCCGCTTCATGTTGTACGGGAGTCGTTGTAGCTGCATCTCCAACAATAAAAATCGGGTAATTGCTAAGTTGTCGGGTTTTTTCATCAATCGGGAGTTGTTTGATATCCTGAAAACTTGCTTCAATATTTGCAAGTTGCAGGCTTGGTAACAATGAGCGTCGACCTGTAGCATTTAATAAATAATCGACATGAAGTGTTTGTGGTTGTTGTTGCTGTGTATATTGAATCTCAACCTGCTGGTCAGCATTCAATTGTACGGTGTCTGGTAAGGTTTCAAATAGAATATTCAGCTCTTTGCTGAGTTCTTGTTGTGCCAGTTGTTGTAGTGTTGGACTGGTTAATTGCCCAATGCGTTTACTCCGTGCAAAAATGGTGGTTGTCACACCTAAACGCTGCAAGGCTTGTGCTAGCTCAATAGCAATAATGCCACTTCCCACCACAGCAATAGATTGAGGAAGGGTCTCAAGTTCAAAGATTTGGTCTGAGGTGAGATGACGTTCGCCTAGAGCCGTTTGCCATGCGGTATTGATATTCGGTGTGGAGCCAACTGCGAGAATAAAACTTTTCGCCTGATAGCGTTGTCCATTCACTTCAATTGTTTGAGCGTCTACAAAATGTGCTTGCCCATTGATTTTATGTGCAGCATTCCAACTGTCGACATCTTTGAGTGTAGCATCTGTAAAACGATCACGTAATTGACGTACATGTGACATAACTCGATCAGTTTTGGCCGTGATAGTTGCCTGAACAGCAACCCGATCTAGATGTTGTGCTGCATGGAGTTGATTGGCGCAGGAAATTAAGACTTTACTGGGCATACATCCAACACGGGCACACGTTGTGTCCCAAGCACCTGCATTAATAATTAACAGGTTTTGCGTGTATTTAATTGCTTCTTTATAGGCACTAATACCTGCTGTGCCAGCACCAATAATAATCAAGTCGTACATGTTGTTATTCTAACGTATGGATTCCTTTATAAAACTATAAAGGATATTCACTTCTTTCAGGTGGCAGATTGCATTTTTTAACAATACTGCGTTTTAAATACTTGTACCGATCATAATGCTGGCTCTTGGCTTGGTGGTATCCATACTATTGCAGGCGGTGAGTAATGTCAGACAACTTAAGCTGATTACAATCCATTTCATGATCGTGATTCTCCAAATCTGCATTTAAAATTCTCCTGTATTGCAAGGTTGCAATACAGGTAGTCTGGATTTAGTCGTCAAGCAAATCCATTTGTTTCGCAAGTTGGTATAAGTTGTTTGAACGGTTACCAGTACGACAGAACATTAAAATCGGTTTTGGTAACTCATTGTAATGATTTGCAAAAGTACGTACATCTAGCTCTGTGATTTGCCCTGCAACAACAGGTTGATAGACATAGTCTAAACCAGCTTGGCGTGCAGCTTCTTCGATTTGTGCACTGGTTGGCTGTTCAGCACCACCTTCTAAATCTGGGCGGTTGTTGACGATAGATTTAAAGCCTTTTTCTACAATTTGTGCAACGTGCTCAGGGGTGATCTGGCCTGTAAAACCGACATTTTCAGTCATGCTTAACTCCAACTGGGTTTGATTTTGATTGGTTTATCATAGCATTAACCTTATTGTGATAGCGCAAACTCTCGCTGTAATTTGATGATGAAACGTTAAATCAGGTTAAGGTTAGGTGATTTTTTCTTGGGCTAAGTGTTTTAATTTTGAGGTTTTACCCTCATTGTTATACCAATAAAGATAATTGAGGAGATTGGCTCATGATCGTGGTATGTCCAAGCTGTTTAGCTAAAAATCGTGTGCCTGAAGAAAAACTGGCAGCACAGCCACATTGTGGTCAGTGCCATCAGGTTTTATTGCCATTGGCGCCGATTGAACTGAATGAACAAAATTTCAGTACAGTTTTACAAAACAGTGATTTGCCGATTTTTATTGATTTATGGGCGGATTGGTGTGGTCCATGTAAGATGATGGCACCACATTTTGCTGAAGTTGCCAAGCAGTACCCTAATGTGATTTTTGCCAAGATTAATACCGAGCAGAATCCACGTTTAAGTCAGGCATTTCATATTCGTAGTATTCCGACATTAGTTTTGATGAATAAAACCAACGAAATTGGTAGAATAAGCGGTGCATTACGTTCTAGCGAATTAAAACAATGGCTAGATCAACAACTAATGAAATAGGGAGCAGAAGTGCCAAATTCAAGCATAAAACCAGAAGGGATATTGTCATTACAAACCATTGCTATGCCAGCAGATACTAACTGGAGTGGTGATGTTTTTGGCGGCTGGATTGTTTCGCAGATGGATTTGGCGGGAGCGATTCATGCCGAGCGTTTTAGTAAAGGACGTTGTGCTACGATTTCTATTCATGAAATGACTTTTCTCGTGCCTGTGAAGGTCGGTGATGTCGTAAGCTGTTATACCAAGATTCTCAAGGTCGGTAATACCTCAATTCAGATGCAAATCGAAGTTTGGGACAGCCATGATAGCTCACGTGAACCGAAACGCATTACCCAAGGGCTATTTACCTTTGTTGCAGTCGATGCAGAAGGGCAGAAGCGCCAGATTCCAGAAGAAGCCAAACAGAAATTTTTAAGTCAGACAAAAGCTTAAATATGAGATGTTAAAAATCCCCGTAAAATGAATTACGGGGATTTTTTATACAACAAGGTTTAATCTTTAAAGTTGTTGAACTGCAAAGGTAGACCAAACTGCTGTTCGCGAAGGTAGTTCATTACTTGTTGTAATGTATCTCGCTTTTTGTCAGTCACACGAATTTTATCGCCCTGAATTGAAGACTGCGCTTTAATACCGCTCTCTTTAATAGATTTATTAATTTTTTTCGCAGTATCTGAATCTAGCCCATCTTTGAGCTTGATCACCTGTACAACGTTTTTGCCAGAGGCTGTGGCTTTTTGTGGGTCAAGTGCCTGAACATCAATTTTACGTTTGTAAAAGTGGTTTTCGAGCATGCTATAGACCTGTTCACATTGGAAATCGCTTTCAGTCGAAATTTTAATTTCTTTTGATTTTTCATTGAGTTCAATTGAAACATCCTGACCACGAAAATCAAAACGTGTTGCAATCTCTTTTTGTGTATTTTGTACAGCATGATTGACTTCAAATAGCTCAAGTTCAGATACAATATCAAATGATGGCATGTTGAGACCTTTACAAATGGATGAAATATTTGAGATGCTAAGAGGGTTTTCTTCATTTGCCAAGTGTTGTTTATATCAAAGGAGTGCGCAATGATCCGTAAACAAGAAATTACAACATTTGAGTTCCCAGAAGACGCGGTCATTTGGGATGTTCGTGATGCTGCTGCCTATGCAGAAGGTCATATCAAAGGGGCAATCAATCAGCCTATTAATGACTTGAATATCAGCTGCTTAACTCAAGTGGGTGCGGGTCAGCCAATTTATATTCTTTGTGGCGGCGGCAGTAAAGCCCCACGTGCAGCTGAAAAACTGGAGGGTTTTGATAGCGGTCGTGAATATGTGATCCTGATGGGTGGAACACGTGCAGCAAAAGAGGCGGGTCTACCAATCGAACAAAATTAAAGCAAATAAAAACCGCACCTTAGCTAAAGGTGCGGTTTAAAGAAAAATAATTAAAATAAATTTTACAATTCTTTTTTCTCGTCGGTTTTCACTTCTTTCACAAAATAGGGCTTTTTGACCTTCGATTTTTTCTGAAAACGTTGTAGCTGTAATTTTTGACGTAAAGTCATCGGTACAGGACAAGCCTCTCCAAGAATCTCAGCCGCTAAAATCTCAGCACACAACGGTGCATATAAAAAGCCTTTTGAGCCTAATCCTGCAAAGCTATACACTTCACGTTCAGCATTCGGTTTACCTAGCAATGGAAAATAATCCTGACTTTGTGCACGTAACGAGGCACGTCCTTGCCAAGAGTCGATCGCTGGTAGCATTGCGGCATATTCTGGGCTGAGCTGCTGCAATAATTCCAGATTATGCTGATGGTCAGCTTCAAGAACATCAACATCATCCCGCTGTGGATGAAACGATGCGCCTAGAATTAGTTCTTGCGCATTGAGCTGCATACAATAGCCACCATAGCTATACGCTTGATCTGTCGCTAAAGGTTGCGCTGCATTGTTAACCCAGCTGACTTGCCCACGAATGGGTTTCAGTACAGGGTAGTTTTCAAAGAACTGGGTATTATCTAGCGCACAGCAGACAATCACGTGGTCTGCTTCAAGCAATACAGAGAGCTGTTGATCCAGCAACTGAACTGGTGTGTTATGACTCAATGCTGTGATGTGTTGTGGGTGAAAATGAATATTCTTATGTGCCAAAATCTCATCGCGCAGTTGATGTGGGAACACAGCACCTGCCTGAGTTAAAGTAATCCCTGAGAGCACGCTGTTAAATTCAGGATGCGTTTGTGCTGTCAGTAAACCTTCAGGATATTGGTCAGGCAGTTTTGCCAGCTCACCATTGGCTTTGAGATCAAACTGGCTGACCTGTAACGGGCGAAAGGCTTGAAATTGTGGATAATGCCGTAGGGCATATTGCCAGCTCACCAACATCAGATGTTCATGGCTTTGCTCAATTGGGCAAAACTTTGGGTTGAGCAAGGCTAAAGGGTTGCCTGAACCGCCTGAGAGTGGACCATTGCCATCAAACAGATGTACCTTGTGACCACGCTGTGCAAAAGCCCATGCCGTAGATAAGCCCGCAATCCCTGCGCCTAAGACCGCAATGGTTTTTTGAGTCAGTTTGGGTTGTAGCTGTTGCGAGGTCTGTTCTTCGGTTGCCCAAATGCCTTTGAGCATTTCCCGCTTATGCATAAAACCGCGTGGACGAGAAATCTGTATGCCATGCTGCTTTAAGCCACGTTTGAGGATACCTGCAACACTAAACGAGGCAAAAGTTGTACCGATATCTGACAGTCGGATAATTTGATCCAGTACATTTTGTTGCCACAGCTCAGGATTGCATGAAGGTGCAAAGCCATCTAAAAACCAAGCATTAACCTGACAGGTTTTCGGCATAATCGGAAACACGTCTTCGGCATCGCCGAGCCATAAATCGAGGCTAAAGCGTTCTTCTGGAAAATTAAGGCGATGACAGCCTGAAATCGGTAGGGGATATTGGGCAAGTAGCTGCTCAGCCAAAGGACGCAGCTCTTCCCATGCATTGAGCGCTCGAATCAAGTCAGTTTTGGATAGTGGAAATTTTTCAACACTGATGGCATGCAAATGACTGTGATTGTCAGGGCGTACTTGTTGCCACAGTTGCCACAACGCCAGAATATTTAAACCTGTACCAAAACCTGTTTCACCGACACAAAAATATGCATAGTCATCAAGCTGTGAGAGACGTTCAGTTAAATCATTGCCATTGAGAAAAACGTGGCGAGTTTCGAGTAAGCCATTGTCTTTGGAAAAATAGACATCACCAAATTGTTTGGAAATGGGCACATCAATGCCATCGACCTGTTGCCAATCCAGCTCAGCCGTTTCAATTGCACTAAACATGCAAAATTACCTCAGATTTACCACTGGCGACGACGTTTGGTATGAATATAACTTGCGAGCAGAAAGCCGATTAATACCCCAACGCCCATGGTCGCTGCACCATACATAAAGATTTGAGCGCTACGTTCACTTTGTAACACCTGAACCTGTACATTTAAATTGTCATTTTTAAGCTGGAGGGCCTGGTTTTGTGCTAACGCATCCAGATTAGCTTTTTCCAATTGTTGCATACGCGTCGATTGGTTTTTGACTAATGCTTTAATGCGAGCATCTTCTTCGGCTTTTTTCTGGGCAATTTGTGCAGGCGTCAGCTCCATGATTGGAGCAGGCTGATTGAGTTTGACAGCCGCAGGTTTGGCTGCGGGCTGTGCAGGTGTAGCAGGTTTTTGTGTTGTCGGTGGGGCTGTTGCTGTTGTACCCGTGGGTGCAGCAGCTTGCGGCTGAGTTGCTGTTTCAACAGCCCATGCTGAAGAACTAAGCAGAAGCAAGCTGAGTAAGCTTGGTACAACAACACGCATGATTTTATCCTTTTGGGAAAACTTGAATGAAAGGTTTAACGTCAACCTGACTATAAACCCCTGCTTTGAGATAAGGTTCTTCTTTCAGCCAGTCGTCGAGATCTTCGCGAGAATCAAAATCAACGATCAGGGTGCTGCCATAAAATCCTGCTTGTGGATTACCTGGCTGTTTTGGCATAGGGCCCGCAAGAATCAGACGACCTTCAGCATTGAGCTGTTCAAGGCGAGCCAGATGTGCAGGGCGGGATGCAATACGTTGTTCAAGAGTACCTTCATGGTCGGTACAGGATACTACAAATAAAGCCATAATCTTCTCTGATTTACTCTTCTGGAGATTTGAAATGTTTTCGTAATACGACAAACTGGATAATGATAAAAGAAAACATCACGATCATGTCACCAAATGCAGTAAATTCTCCCCAATATTTGCCATGTGCAAATAAAAATGCGAAGAACACATGTAAACCTGACATCACCACAAACATTGCTGCCCATGCATAGTTGAGTTTTTTCCATGCCGATGAGGTCAGCTCAAGGATCGGGCCGAACATGCGCTGAATCAGGGTATTACGATCTTTGGTAAAAAATGGAGAGAGTGCAAATGCACCTGCAAAGACCAGATTTAAAAGTGCGGCTTTGAGACGAATATAAAAATCATCGCTCAAGAGTAAGGTGACGCCCCCAAAAATCACCGTCATAAACAGCACGATCCATTGTTGTTTATCTAAACGGAATTTTTGGAAAACAAATAATGCACCGTAAACCACTAACATGGAAATAATTAGACCTGTGGTTGCTGCCAGAATATTATTATTGTCGATCCCGCCTGGTGAACCAATCAAAGTGAGTAAAGGATGATGTTTATCGGTCGGATCAACAGTCTTATATAAGTAAAAGAAAATAATGAGCGGCACAAAGTCTAAAAGTGCTTTCATGTTAGAGTATCTAATCCAGTTTCAAGAATGGCATAGTATAAAATATGCAGGTGATAGATTTACATACACATAGCAACATTTCTGATGGGACTTTGTCACCAGAAGCGCTTTTGGCACTGGCTGCCGAACGTAATATTGATGTGCTTGCCTTAACTGATCATGATTCGATGCAGGGAATTGAACGGGCAAGACAAGCGGCTGAGCAATATGGTATCTCGTTAATTTCGGGTGTGGAAATTTCCAGCCAGTGGTCACGTCCTGCCACCAAGAAAAGCTATAGTGTGCATATTGTCGCGCTGAATATGCAAAATCCTGAACCTTTAGAATATGTTTTAGAACAGCAGCAGAAAATTCGGGCTGAACGTGCCCAGCGTATTTGTGAAAAATTGCAGCAATTGGTCAAAATTGATTTATATCCTGAAATTTTACTGGAAGTTGAGCAACAGCCTGATCGGATTACCCGCAGCCATATTGCCAAAGCCTTACTCAAAAATGGTGTAGTCAGCCGTTTGCAGCAAGCTTTTGATCGCTTCTTAAAAGAAGGTAAGCCTGCGTATGTCAAGTTTGATGGTTTGAGTATTCAAGATACCGTACAGTCGATTCATGAAGCACAGGGTTTTGCTGTACTGGCTCATCCGACCCGTTATGATTTGTCTGCGACCAATACTCGATATTTGATTGATTTATTTGCCCAGAGTGCAGGAGATGCCGTTGAACTTGCACCTGAAATAGATTCATTGTCGACTCGGCAAATGGTTGATCGCATGATTGCGCAAAACAATTTAAAGGTCTCTATCGGCAGTGATTTTCATGGTGAACATATGCCATGGCTCAAGCTTGGACAAGCACCACGTCCAAGACCTGAACAGGTGGGGATTTGGGAGAGCTTTCGCTAAAAGCTAGCGTGACATGTCCCAAATGCATTTTCTGATTGATTCGGAAAGCCTTACAAGATCGCTTTCTGATGGATATGTTGATCTTGTAACCAATGCTTGGACTGAATTAATTCTGGCCGTTATTACCCCAGCGCAGATATGCTTCACGCTGACTGAGTAATTCATAATAACGCTTCACCTGTGGGTAATCTGGTTTGTCAAAAGGAGTTAAGTACCAACGCTGTACCGATAACCCAATTACGATATCGGCTAAAGAAAAATGCTCGCCTGTGATATAAGCCCCTGTTTTTTCCAGTTGTTGCTCAACCATCTTCATCATTTTGCTCCATGCCTGAATGCTCTTTTCCACCAGCTTTGGATCTTGATGGTCAGGCGAATGACGAAACAAATTCATCAGGGCATACGTCCAGCTGTTATTCAGCTCAATGCCTTGCCAGTCAATCCATTGATCGATGATGGCACGTTGTTTGACGTTGGTTGGATAAAGGTTTTGCCCCGCATAAGCATTGGCTAAATAACGAATAATTGAATTGGACTGCCACAGTACAAAATCACCATCAATGATCACAGGAATGGTGGCATTGGGGTTGAGTTTGACAAATTCTGGTGCTTGAGGCGACTGAAAACCACGTCCCCAATCTTCACGTTCATAGGTAATATTTAATTCATCGCAGAGCCAAAGCACTTTGCGGACATTGATTGAGTCGGCTCGACCTAAAATTTTAATCACAGCATCATTCCTTGAGTGGTTATTGAATTGAAAAAATGCTCATGTGAGCATTTAATGATTTTTTTATAGCAAATTATGATTGTCTACCTGAATCGGGGCAGGGATTGGCTTACCCAGTGAACTTAGTAATTCACGCTCGATGAGGCGTACAATCGAATCTAGTGGCAAATCGTTGTCTTGAGTGCCAAACGGCTCTTCAAGTTCGGCGCTGAGCATGTCGAGCCCCAAAAACAAATATGCTAGAATCCCGACAAATAGCGGTGTCCACAAGCCTAAAATTGACTCTAGACTAAAAGGCAGCAGAAAGCAGAAACAATACACGGTACGGTTCAGCAACACCGAATAAGAAAAAGGTAAGGGGGTGCTGACAATTCGGTCACAGCCAGCCTGAACATTGCCCATATCCACTACATGACTGTTGACTTGTTGATACAAAATATCGCTAATTTCGCCGTCTTTAAGAGCTTGCATCAGCTCCCACTGAATCAGCCCCAATGTATATTGTGGTGCGTTCAAATGCTGATTGAGCCGTTCCACAGCATGTTCATTTAAACGCCCTGTTTCAAGTAGTTGGGTCGGGTTGGCGGTTTGATGGCGCAAACGGTCACGTAGCATGTTGGCAAATACAATCACATGGTGAATCACGCGTTCACGGCGTGCGTGCGACAAGACGCGCGTATCACGGTCCATATGGCGGGCATTGGCAATCAATGCACCCCAGAGTTTGCGACCTTCCCACCAGCGGTCATAACAGGCATTGTTGCGAAAGCCCAAAAAGATCGACAGAATGACCCCGAAAATGGTAAAGCCAATCGCAGGAACTTGTGGCACATGCAACATGCCATAATAGGTCAGTGTTGCAGTCACTGTGGAAGCCAGCATCACTACCGCTAAAGACGGCAGGACTTTGGGTAAAATCGTCCCTCTCCAAGAAAATAACAGGTTAAAAATATTACTTTTATCACGGATAATCATAAGGTTTCTATCACTTGTTCAGCTCTGAAGGAGAAGGCAAAAGCTGTTGCTCCGCGAAAGAGAATGAACCTGTTGGTGAAATAATGCAATGGTCAAGTAATTGGATTTCAAGCAGTTGGCAGGCAGTAGCAATCTGCTTTGTCAATTCATAATCGGCGGATGAAGGCTGTGCTACACCAAAGGGATGGGTGTGGGCAATCACGATATGTACAGCGTGTTGAGAGATGGCATAGCGCAGCAGTTGATTGATGGAAATGCTGCAGTGTTGTAGTGAACCAAAGAATAATTTCTTAAAGTCGAGTTTATGTAATTCGGCATCCAGACACAGTACCGCAAACACTTCCTGTTTTTCACCTTGCAGTTCATAGCGTAAATAGTCCATGACCAAGGTCGATGAATCCAGTGCTTGGCGCAGTGACCGATAGCTCTGGCTCAAATAACGCCGTCCCAGTTCCTTGACTGCCATAAGCTGTGCGTATTTTGTTGGGCCAATGCCGTGAAAATTGGATAAATCGTTCAGTGAAGCATCAAAAACAGGCGCAAGCCCTTCAAAATGCTGAATCAGAACACGGGCAAGCTCTACGGCAGAATATTGCTGTGAACCTGAGCGCAGAAAAATGGCCAGTAATTCGGCATCGGATAAACTGCTCGCACCTTGGTTTAATAATCGTTCGCGTGGGCGTTCCTGTTCGGGCCATGATTTAATGCTAGATAAACTCATATTTTTTAATTCTAAATAAATCGTTGTTGTTTTTCCCATGACTTGGGATTCGTTATATTTAATGCTATTGTGAGCGCCACTGCAACACAAAGGTAGCCCCTCGTGAGCTTTGATGTAAGCGTAATTTCAAGCAAAAACATTCTGTTGGCTGTAACCGGCGGTATCGCTGCATACAAAAGCGCCATTCTGGTTCGCCGTCTAAAAGACTACGGTTTTAATGTCCGTGTGGTGATGACTCATGGCGCGCAAGCGTTTATTACCCCACTCACTTTTCAGGCACTTTCAGGCAATACTGTACATACCGAATTGCTCAATCCAGAAGCAGAAGCGGGAATGGGGCACATTGAACTGGCACGTTGGGCTGACCTGTTACTGGTTGCACCTGCCAGTTGTGACACGCTGGCCAAGTTTGCACATGGTCTAGCCGATGATCTGCTCAGCACCTTATATCTGGCAATCAAAGCGCCTGTCTGGGTGGCTCCTGCCATGAACCAGCAAATGTGGGCAGCCAAAGCCACCCAGCGTAATTTGCAGATGCTGGTTGAAGATGGTGTGCATGTGATTATGCCTGCGGCAGGGTCGCAAGCCTGTGGTGATGTTGGTTTGGGACGTATGCCAGAACCTGAGTTTTTGGCAGAGCAGGTCAAACTGTATTTTCATCAGACTCAGCGTGCAATTGCTGAAAAATTTGGTTTACTGGCAGGCAAACGTGTGGTGATTACCGCAGGACCAACCCGTGAAGCGATTGATCCTGTACGTTATATTTCGAATCATAGTACAGGTAAAATGGGTTTTGCCTTAGCCAGTGCCTGCTATGCTGCAGGGGCAAAAGTTACTTTAATTGCAGGCCCTGTGAGCCTCGATACGCCAAATGGTGTGCAACGGGTGAATGTACATTCAGCTTTAGAAATGCTGGATCAAAGCTTGCAGCAGCTTGAATATGGCTGTGATATTTTTATTGCCACGGCTGCGGTAGCAGATTACCGTGTGGCGCAGGTTGCCGAGCATAAAATTAAAAAATCGGGCGATGAACTGGATGTTTCATTGATTAAAAATCCCGATATTGTCGCAACTATTGCTCAGCAGCAGAAACGCCCGTTTATGGTGGGTTTTGCCGCAGAAACTCGCAATGTTGAAGAATATGCCGCAGGCAAACTGGTGGCGAAAAAACTGGATATGATTGCCTGCAATGACGTGTCACGTAGCGACATTGGTTTTGCTTCCGATGAAAATGCCATGACGGTATTTTTTGCACAAAAGCATGCGTTACCAAAACGTGACCTTGCCAAAGCCAGTAAGCAGGAAATCGCACAGCAGTTGGTCGAAGCGATTGCGGATGCTTTAGTGCATTAAGTTTCGACTTTCTCAAGCCATAAAAAAACCGCATCTGTCATGGATGCGGTTTTTCTTTGAATGATCATCTGATTTTGATATCAGAATTTTAGAAAAAATAGGATTTGCAGAAACGTCAGTTGCATGTTTGAGGTCAGGACTACTTTTTAAATATATTGTATTTGCAATACATTAATAAAATGCTGGTATTTGATCGAGTTTGCAACTGACAAATGGTTTTGCCTACTTTTCCCAAAAGAAAAGTAGGTCGAACCTGAACAAGATTGAAATATATTTCAATCGCAGTGCAAGACGTAGTGGGTTAATCATAAAATATGAGTCAAATCAGAAAGATTTATTTTTAATTATTTCAATATCTTAAGTTATATAGTTTTAACTGTAAGTTGAGTAACAACATGGATTAAGCTTGCACTTTTAAATGCTGATTCATACGATATAACCGTCCAAGCAACAGCACACATGCCACTGCCAAACCTACAATCAGACTAATCCAGATGCCCTGTGGTCCCATGTGTTGATAGCGAATCCAGTAAATACTCAGCGGTAACGCCACCACCCAATAGGCCAGCAAGGTGATCCACATCGGGGCTTGGGTGTCTTGCATCCCTCGTAGACAGCCTGCGGCACTGACTTGCCATGCATCCATCATTTGATAGGCGATACAGAAAAACAGCAAATACACGGTCACCTGCGCCACGGTAGGGTCACTGGTATAGAGCGCTGTAATTTGGTTGTGAAACAGGGCAATAAAACTCATGGTCAGACAGGCCATACCTGTGGCGGTCATTAAACCGAGTTTTTGCACTTTACGCATGCCTTCCCAGTTTTTCTCACCATAATACGTGCCTACCCGAATGGTCAGGGCAATGGCTAGTGACATCGGGATCATAAACAGTTGCGACGTCACCGAAATTGCAACCTGATGCGCGGCAATAATGGTATCGCCGAGTGGGCTTAAAATAATTGCGCCCGTTGAGAAAATACTGACTTCAAAAAATACCGCCAGGCCAATCGGGACACCCAAGGCCAAAATACGTTTTGGGATGGCTTTGTCGAGTGTTTCCCAAACGCTGAAAATTTTATGGTTTTGATATTTTTTGGCTTTCCAAATATAAACCGCCAAAGTTGCCAGCATCAGCCATTGTAAAATCGCGGTGGCGAAACCACAGCCCGCACTGCCTAAATGTGGAATCGGGCCGATACCATACATAAAAATATAGTCGAGCGGAACGAGAATCACCAGAGACAACAAACTAATCACGGTCACAGGGCGCGGATAGCCCAATGCTTCAGAATAACAACGTAGTGCCGTGTATAAAGTGATCGCAGGCATACCAAAACCAACAGCATGTAAAAACAGGCTGGCTTTAGGCATCAAATCTACAGGAACTTTAAATAACGGTAATAACAGCGGCATAAACTGGAGTAGTAACAACGCTAAAATGCCAAGTAGCCCTGCAACCCATAATGATTGGCGGACAATATGCGGAATCTGATGCTCCTGCCGAGCGCCCAGTGCTTCAGCAACTAAAGGTGTGGTCGCCAGTACAATCCCTGTAAACATCAGCATGACAGGAATCCAGATCCCGACACCAACTGCAATAGCAGCCAAATCGCTGGCAGATAAATGCCCCGCCATAATGGTATCAATCAGCCCTAAACCCGCTTGGGCAAACTGGGTAATCAGAATTGGAATCATAAGGCTAAACAGACGTTTAAGTTCCACGCCTGTCGAAGGAGTTTTTAGCACTGAAAATACTCAAATAAATTAGCGTTGTAGAGTAAGTAATACACCGACAAAAATTGCGACGGCTCCGCAAACACGTTGCCAAGAGATCGGGACACGTTCATTACCAAACCATGCAAAGTGATCCAGTAAGATTGACATACTAATTTGACCAAACAGTACCAAACCAGAAAAGGTCAAAAAGCCCAGTTTAGGGGCAGTATAAATGCTCACGCTGATGGCATAAACCCCCAAACAGCCACCAAACCACAAATACCACGGCAACAAACTCAAGGTCTGCCACTGCGGATAATTTTTGGTAAAAAATAGAACCAGTAGCAATAACGTCAGTGTGCCAACACTAAACGAAATCAATGCGGCATGTAGCGCTGACTCTAAGTGTTCACGTAAGGCACTGTTGATGGCAGTTTGAATGGTCATTGCAATGCCAATGCCAAAGGCAAGCGGGCACAACCATAACAGATGGACTGAAAGTTTCATGGCTGCTCCTTGCTATTGTTATTTTCATTTCAGTGTAGCATTGCCCAGCGGCTTTTATGCGTCAGACATGCTAAAATCTACGATGGTTTTTCTCATTTTAGGCTGAGTTCTTGAGCTTGTTTAATCCGCAAAATATTCCGCTGTCGCTGTACATTCATATGCCGTGGTGTGTGCGTAAATGCCCGTACTGTGACTTCAATTCGCATGCCGTACCCGATGGCAAACTGTCACTGGACTTGGAGCAGGAATATTTACAGGCGTTGGTTGCAGATTTTGATACGCAGATTGAATGGGCACAGGGACGCGAGATTCAGAGCGTATTTATTGGCGGGGGAACGCCGTCACTTATTTCAGCGGCAGGTTACCAGTGGTTATTTACTGAGTTAAAACAACGTCTGAATTTTGCTGCGGATTGTGAAATCACCTTGGAAGCTAATCCAGGCACACTGGAGCATCAACCTTTTGCCGATTATTTACAGGCAGGTATCAACCGTTTGTCGATTGGGGTACAAAGCTTTGACAATGCCCATTTGCAGCGTTTGGGGCGGATTCATAGCGGCGATAATGCAGAAAAAGCCATTCAGCAGGCGAGAGCAGCAGGTTTTGAACGGGTCAATGTGGATCTGATGCATGGTTTGCCGCAGCAAACCCTTGAGCAAGCCTTACTGGATTTACGCTTGGCGGTGGAATGTGGTGCAACGCATGTATCTTGGTATCAGCTCACCATTGAACCGAATACGGTATTTTTCCGTACTCAGCCACTTTTACCCGATGAAGATGTGTTACTTGAGATTCAGCAGCAAGGTGAAGATTATTTAAGAGCCCAAGGTTTTATCAATTATGAAGTGTCCGCATGGCGTAAAGAATTACCTTCACGACATAATCTGAATTACTGGCAGTTTGGGGACTATCTGGCGATTGGGGCAGGCGCTCATGGTAAAGTCACGCAGCCCGATGGCATTTACCGTTTTCAAAAAAGCCGTTTACCGAAGGATTATCTTGCCAAACTGCCTGCACCTGCGTTGCAGTGGCAACGGATTGAAGATGAAGATCTGCCTTTTGAGTTTATGATGAATGCATTGCGTTTAAACGAAGGTGTTCCGAGTGAGTTTTACCAGCAGCGTACAGGGCTGCCATTTTCCAGTGTTGCAGCAAGCGTTGAAAAGTTACAGCAACAGGAATTGATGCTTGCTGATGCTAAGCGACTGGCATGTACCAACAAAGGGCATTTATTTTTAAATAGCGTGCTGGAAGAGTTTTTATAAATTTGGCTATAAAAAAAGGGGCAAAACGCCCCTTTATCATGTGTATATTTTAACGCTTACTGAATGCCAGTTTCAGGGCAAACAAGACAAAAACGGTGCCTGTAATACGGTCAATGCTCTGCACGATTTTTGGCTGTTTCAGATATTTGGCAAAAGGCTGTGAACCGAGAATAAGGAAAGTTGACCAGATCAGCGTCAACAGAATATGAATCAGCACCAACAACATGATCCACGCGGTTGCAGCATGCTGATTGGGCACAAACTGCGGTAAAAATGAAATATAGAAAATTCCGACTTTGGGATTGAGCAAATTACTCAGGCAGCCTTTGAGTAACCAGTTTTGCTGCGTAGTTGTATCTTGCTCCAAATTGCCCAAGTGCTGACGCGGGTTGTGCAGCATTTGTACCCCGAGCCAAGTCAGATAAATCGCCCCTGTCCATTTTAGTAAGGTAAAGGCAAGGACCGAGCTACTCAGTAATGCACCTAGCCCACAGGCAACCACCAATCCCCAGACCAAACACCCCAGATTAATTCCAATCGCTGCTTGTAAGGCTTTTTTCCGACCTTCCATCGTAGCGGTACGCAAAATCAGCGTGGTATCCAGCCCAGGGGTAATCGTTAGTAAAGTAATCGCAATCAGGTAAGAAATCAGCAGGGTAGTCACAAGGTTGTGTGACCTTTAGGTTGGGAAAATGATTGTTACTTTGATTTTAACTGGATTGTGCAAAATCACAATTCTGTAGTAACACATGAAAGGGATCTGTTTAGAGCAAAAAATATTATCAAAAATAGCCTATTAAGCAATGAATGCTTCGGGCAGAATGATGCGAACGATAAATTACAATAGTGTTTAGGAGCCTTCATGACTGCTCAATCCGTGATTTTGCCATTACCTTCAGATCATGCGCGTTTTCTTGTGGTTCGCTTGAACCAGCTCAGTCTTCATGATTTAAAAAAACAACTAGAGAAATTTTTCTCGGAACGAGATCGTCTGATTACTCAACATCCAAATGAACAAATCAAAATCGCAGTGGCCTTTGGCCCTGACTTGTGGAGTCAGCTGCATAGCACCATGCCAGCAGGATTCAAGCAGCTTGATCCACAAGCAGGTGCGTTTAACATGCCTGTACAGCCTGCTGATATACTGATTCATATTGCCAGTCAGCGTACCGACATCTGTTTTTCTTTGAGTCAGACCTTCTTTAATGGCATTCAGGACAAAGTGGAAGTCCTTGATGAACGAGCCTGTTTTCGCTATCTCGATGGGCGTGATTTAACGGGTTTTATTGATGGGACAGAAAATCCACAATTTAAGGATGACCGTGAAGAAACCGCATTACTTGGGGCAGAAGCAGGTGAGTTTGCAGGCGGCAGTTTTGTGTTTGCACAGCGTTATGTACATGATCTGGATAAATGGCGCCGTTTAAAAGTCGATGTTCAGGAACAGGTAATCGGACGCACCAAGCTTGAGTCGATTGAACTGGACGATGAAGCTAAACCTGAAAATGCCCATATTGCCCGTACCGTGGTTGAAGATGATGAAGGTGAGGAACTTGAGATCTTGCGCCACAGTCTACCGTATGGCGATGGGCATGGTGATCAGGGACTATTTTTTATCGCTTATACCAAAGATCTGACTCGTATTGATCGGATGTTGCAGCGCATGTTTGGAACCAGTGGCGACGGAATTCATGACCGCTTATTGCATTTTGTGACTGCGGTGGACGGTGCTTATTATTTTGCGCCATCAGAGCGGTTACTGGAACAAGTACTCGATTTAGACGATTAAAGTGATCCAATAAAAAGAGCGCATTAAGCGCTCTTTTTATTTCGAAATCATGGCTTAGTAATCAAAACTAAAATGTTCAACAGGTAAGCCAATCAGACTTTTTGATGGGGTCACCGCAGATTCGGCATGTCCTTGGGCACGCGGCAAAATACGGTCAAAGTAGAAATCTGCCACTTTGATTTTGGCTTTATAAAACTCGATGGTTTCTGCACCGTCACCTGCTTCGATTTTTTCAGAAGCAATCGCGGCTTGTTGTGCCCAGAAATAGGCCATCATCACATAACCCGAGAACATCAGGAAGTCGACAGAAGCAGCAGATACTACATCGCGGTCTTTGCGTGCTGCCAAGAAGATTCGTACAGTAATCGCATTCCACTGTGCGCAAAGTTTTGTTAAATCCCAGATAAAGCGGCGCAAGTATTTGTTACGGGCATGCCGTCCTGAGAATTTCAAAATCTCGGCAGTATAGTCACGAATGATTTTACCTTTAGATGAGAGCAGTACTTTACGACCAATCAAGTCGAGTGCCTGAACGCCAGTTGTCCCTTCATACAAGGTTGAAATACGGGCATCACGGACGATTTGCTCCATACCCCATTCTTTAATATACCCATGTCCACCAAAGACCTGCATGCCATGATTGGCTGCTTCAAAGCCCAGTTCAGTCAGGAAACCTTTTAAAATCGGGGTGTAAAAACCGAGTTTGTCATCATAGGCTTCGAACTCTGCCTGATCACCACGTTTCAAGGCATCGTTCATTTTGTCGGCAAGCTGTGCAGCATAATAGATCATGGCACGCCCACCTTCAGCGATGGCTTTTTGGGTCAATAACATGCGACGGACATCGGCATGATGAATAATCGCATCGGCAGGTTTGTCAGGGTCTTTCTTACCAGACAGAGCACGCATCGACATACGCTGTTTCGCATATGGCAGTGAACCTTGATAAGACAATTCTGCATGGGCGATCCCTTGTACTGCTGTACCAATTCGCGCCGTGTTCATGAAGGTAAACATGGCATGCAAGCCCTTGTTGGGTTCGCCAATCAAGAAGCCTTTAGCTTGATCAAAATTCAGCACAGTTGTGGCAGATGCGTTGATTCCCATTTTATGTTCAATCGAACCGCAATTCACTGCATTACGTTCGCCCACACCGCCATCGGTATTTGGCAAGAACTTCGGCACAATAAACAGGGAAATACCTTTAGTTCCTTGTGGCGCATTTGGTAAACGTGCTAGCACAATATGCACAATATTTTCAGTCAGGTCATGTTCGCCTGCCGAAATGAAAATTTTGGTGCCTGTAATATCATAGCTGCCATCGGCATTAGGCTCGGCTTTGGTTTTGACTTGACCAAGGTCAGTACCACACTGCGGCTCGGTCAAACACATGGTACCACTCCATGTTCCTGCTACCAGATGTGGCATATAAGTGGTTTTCTGCTCAGGCGTGCCAAACTGCATAATGGTATTCATACAGCCCATACTTAAACCCGGATACATGGTAAATGACCAGTTGGCTGTACCCATCATTTCGGATTTAATCAGGTTGAGCGACATGGGTAAATCTTGCCCACCAAATTCTTCAGGGTAAGACAGGCCTTGCCAGCCACCTTGGACAAACTGATCGTAGGCTTCTTTATATCCTTTTGGTGTGGTGACGACACCATCTTTAAAATGACAGCCTTCATCATCACCCGTTTGATATAACGGTGCGAGGACATTTTCACAATAATCTGCTGCCCCTTCCAAAATCATATCGACTGTGTCTTGGTCAATATTTTCAGCATTGGAGAGGGTTTTATAGTGCTCAGGATAATGAAATACCTCATTCATGAGGAAACGTATGTCACGTAGGGGCGCTTTATATGTGGTCATAAGGCAAATATCCTAATTTTTATTGCGTTCTGATGGATTTCATTATTCATAACCGTGTACTAATTACATTGATAGCCTGACTTGCAAGTGCTGTCAATAAGGCAAATTGGCTGGGCTGAATTACATAAAGCTATTATTTGTATATCGTTTTTTTGTTAAGGTATCTCCGAAAAATCGCAATATAGCGATAAGTCGATATAACAAAACGGAAAACAAGTGATTATGAAACCACAGTATTTAACATGTTGTTTGTTAGGTTTAAGTGTAGCAGGTTGCTCACAACATTTTATTCAGCCTTCTCAAAAAAAACAGCAGATTCAGGAGCGTACCGTTCATGCAGTCAGTGCAATCTATGAGAATTCGGGCTTTGATTTTAAAGGCAATCTCAATTTTGATGTACAAGATAGTTTATCTGTATTAAAGAGAAAACCTGAATTAAATCATGAGCTAAAAGACAAATTAAATCATTATTTGAGCGCACAGCAAATCAATTTATCTGCCGAGCAGCGTCAGCAGCTTGACTTTGCCTTGCTCCAGGAACAACTGCAAAACGGCAAGCAAAAGTGGTCACGTCTGCTTACAACAGGTTTCAATTTCTTACAAGATTTTCAAGTGAATTATCAGGGTGGCGTTGATTATCGCGATCAGGTGGCGGGCATGAACCTGACGGCTCGTTATCAGACTCCAAGTTTACAAATGCAGCTTACTTATCCGCTCATCGTTGACTTGAAACAGGCTAAATTCTATACCAACGTTTTTGCATTTATGCCATTTTTGGCTGCCCCAGAACAGCGTGACCAGTTGATGTATTTTGACCTGTCTAAATTTAAAGGCCAGTTCAATCGGCTGGATATGCGCTTGTTGGTTGATTACCTGAAACAAAGCAATGCGTTGCCTTATATTCTGGCAACACCAGAACAGTTGACCCATGTTAGCGTAAGTGCCGCTGAACGCCAGCAGGGTGTTGTCGAAAAAATACAATTGCATACTTCTCTTGAGGAATATGTTGCGCAAAGTCTGAGTTATGCCACGGTCAATAGCGCTTATTTGACTCAGCATTTGCTCAGTGATAAACCTGTCAGCGCAGACGTCAAACCAGTTGATTTAAACCGTATGACGCCACAAGAGCAGGCAGATTGGGCCTATGCTTTATGGAAAGATCATGCGGCAGTTGAAACTGAAAATTCTGGTGAATCAGATACTAAAGATCAAGAGCCTACGGCAGCTGTGACAGCTCATGATGATGTAGAAGATGTAGCTGAAGTGGATCATCCGATTGCTGCAGCTGCTAAAAATGAGCCAACTGATGCAGAGGATAGGGCGACAATAGCCGCATCGGCAGAACCAGCCGATGATCAAACAAATTTAGCGGCTGAAAGCGATTCAGTTGAGCTTTCTCATGAACAGTGTGTTGTATTACAAAAGCAAGCGAAGGCAGTGAGTGTAGGGCAATATCAAACCTGTCTGGATGAAGGTGTTGATCTGTTTGCAAGTCAGACACAAGATGACCAACTTGCAGAACAATTGGCCAAAACAGGTACGAATGTATTTAAAGTGGTGGAACTGTTTAAAGGTCAATCATCGGAAAAATTTGTTAGCGCTACAGATTTTAAAACCCAGTGGCAAGCCAAACAACCTCAAATTCAGGCGTTGCTGGCAAACGTAGAACAGCGTAACCCGTTAGTGATTGAGGTCGGCATTGACCGTCAGGGGCGTGCTGTCACTACCAATTATCAGGCACAATTAAAAGCCGATTCGATCAATAAGACTTTACATATCCGCTCGAATAACCAGTGGAGCAATTATGGTCATCCGAAAAATATTGACCGTGACGGAATGCGAAAAGCTAAATCCTTTGACGAAGCGGCGCAAGGCACGGTATTACAGGAAAAAGCTGAGCAATTTAAACGGCTATTTGGGCAACACAGTTGGGATGAGCAAATTCAGCAGCTTGCTAACCAAGCGTATGCACAAAACCATTCGTATATAAAAACCTATCAGCTTGTGTATGGCATGTTATTGTCGCTGAAATATCCGAAAATCATGCAGCATTATTCGGCACAGGACATTCAAGAGATTGCACTGGTCATGGCGTATTATGACGGTCAGGAAAATGGTAGCTACACGCCAAAAGGTCAGGAGCTGGCAAGAATCAAACAGCTGATTAAAAAACACCAGCTCAATTCAAGAACATTCTATAAGGTTGATGCGACACCGATTGTGAAAAAAGCGCAGCGTCAGGCGGGAGTGAGTAAGCAATGGGCCATTATTCAAAAATCATATAGCACTCCGGAGTCACGTTTTGCCAAGCTATATGAAGTCAGTTATTTAAACGCACATAATGAGGAGCAAGCCACGAATGATTTGAAGCATCTGGCAAATCGTTTGGGTAAATTTTATGTGCAGTCACGTCAGAAGTTACCGAACCTGAGCAGTATTCAACAGGTGAGTAGTACTGAATATTTATATATGGATCAAGATGTATTTAAGTCTGTGTATGTGCAGATTCTACAAAGTTCAAAACAGAAATAACAACGCAATCACATGGCAGGCAACCTTAAGGTTGCCTGTTTTTTTTATCGGGTTTAGAGGAAATCTCTCAGTTCGGGTTTAACACCATTCCAGATTTCAAAGGCTTCAACCGCCTGACCAACCAGCATGCCAAAACCATCGCTATATGGGACCTGGCGCTGTGCAGCTTGATCGAGAAAACTGGATGGTTTGCCGTATGCCATTTCATAAGCATGGCTGAATTTTAACTGCTCTGGCAGTTGCAAAGCATCGCCTGACAGGCTGGCGGATGTAGCATTAATTACCAAGTCGAAGTCGCCGCTTAGCTGATCTAAACCAGTGGCAGATAATTCGGTATCGGGTACAGCTTGTTGTAAGTCAGTAATCAGTTGTTCTGCGCGAGCCAAGGTACGGTTGGCAATCACGATTTGTTTTGCGCCCGCTTGGGCCAATGGATAAATCACGCCACGGGTTGCACCGCCTGCACCTAAAATCAGAATTTTACTATTTTTAAGTGACCAGCCTAGCGCCAAAATAGCATTGACTAAACCCTGACCATCAGTATTGTCACCGTGCAGTTGTCCATCTTGCATCCATAAGGTATTGACTGCTTTGGCAATTTTGGCACGTTCAGTGAGCTGTTGGCACAAGGCAAAGGCTTGTTCTTTAAAGGGTACGGTGACATTTAAACCGATACCACCTGCCTGAAAGAAATCTTTAATGTTGTGTTCAAAGCCATCAAGAGGAGCAAGACGCTTCTTGTAAGTGAGATCGATACCTAATTTTTGTGCAAAGGCATGATGTAGTTCAGGAGAGCGCGAATGTTCGATTGGATTACCAACAACAGCAAACTGTTTGCTCATGTTTTGATGTCCATGCGGTGAAAAAATTGCCCTCAATATACGTGAATTTTCACCTTGAAAAAACCTGTTTATGGATTACAGATGCCTTCAATTTTTTCCCAGAGTAGTGCCAAAACTAGACTGATGAGAAGCATACTTAGCATAATGCTGAAAAGAATGGATACGCTGTCAGAAATGTGGTTGTTAAATGTGAATGTAGCTGTCATAGAACAGATAAGCAGGGCTAGTGTAAGAACAAAAAAACTAGCTTTGTGATTATGAAATAGATTAAACATGGTGACTCTCATTCCTCGATGAGGTTGTATTACAGCAGATAAATTTTAAACTGATATGACAAAAATATCCTGAGTCTTTTGTAAGAATAATTATTATTTATAGTGGAAAAAGGCAGTTAAATTTAACTGCCTAAAAAGCTTTATGTTTATAACGTTTATAACTCATTGAGCCAGTCATGTGGTTGCAGATAGTACTCAGTTAAACGCCGTTCAGGTGAGTTTTTTTCCCATTCAGGGCGGTATGACCATGCTGCTAGGTTAGGTAGACTGACTAAAATAGATTCAATCCGCCCCCCCGTTTGTAGACCAAAAAGTGTACCGCGATCATACACCAGATTAAATTCTACATAACGCCCACGTCGGTAGAGTTGAAACTCACGTTGTACTTCGCTATAGGGTTGCTCGCGGTGTTTTTCAAAAATGGGTAAAATCGCATTGAGGTAACCATTACCTACAGCCTGCATATACTCAAAACAGGTTTCAAAGTCCCAGCAATTTAAATCATCAAAAAATAAACCACCGACGCCGCGCTGTTCATCGCGATGTTTTAAATAGAAATAATCATCACACCATTGTTTATGCTTGGCATATACATCTTCCCCAAAAGGCTGACACAAGTCATGTGCTGCCTGATGCCAGGCTTTAATGTCAGCATCATCTGGGTAAAATGGGGTAAGGTCATAACCGCCACCAAACCACCATACAGGATCACGACCTTCGGGTTCTGCGACAAACAGGCGCACATTGGCATGTGATGTTGGAATGTGCGGGTTTTTAGGGTGAATCACCAATGATACACCGAGAGCCTGTGCTTTGGCGCCTGCAATTTCAGGATGGCGAGCAGTCGCTGATTCGGGCAATTTGCTGATATTGATGTGTGAAAACATCACACCGCCTTTTTCAATTACTGTGCCGTTTTGCAGTACACGGGAACGTCCACCACCACCTTCAGGGCGTTGCCAGTCATCAATCTCGAATTGGACAGTACCACCGCCTGCTTGTTCTTGTTGTTCAAGACGCTCACAGATTCTTGCCTGCAAGTCGAGCAGAAATTCGCGTACACGCTGAATATCGACTGAAGTCGGATGCTGCATCACAATCCTCATTTAAAAGAGCAAATATGGCATACATCAAAACATAGAAATGTCAAAAAATTAAGGAATTTTAAATTTATACAGGAAAATCAAAGTGTTTTAGTCGGAATAATTGGAATATTATGATTGTAAAATAGCAGTTATGTCATGTCGTTATTGCTTGAAATCTTGTCGGTAGCCAATCAGAATAAACATGCATTTAGGATCAATCTTTCCAAATTTTGCCTGTTGTGGTCAGCAACATCACCAAGAGTTGAGTAAATATGGGTACAACCTCGTTAATTCAAAAATATAATGTTCCAGGACCACGCTATACCAGTTATCCAACTGTGCCGTATTGGGATAATCAGGCATTTTCACTAGAGCTTTGGCAACAGACTTTAAAACGCGCCTTTGATGAATCTAATGCCAGCGAAGGCATTAGTTTGTATATTCATCTGCCATTTTGCGAAAGTTTATGTACCTTTTGTGGTTGCCATAAACGGGTCACCAAACGCCATGAGATGGAACAGCCGTATATTCAGGCAGTACTCAAAGAATGGGATTTGTATTGTCAGTTATTACAAGATCGCCCAATCATTAAAGAAATTCATTTGGGTGGCGGGACGCCGACTTTTTTCTCAGCAGAACATTTGCTTGAGCTGATTCAGGGGATTTTAGCCAAAGCCGAGATTGCTCCACAGCACGAATTTAGTTTTGAAGGGCATCCCAACAATACCACCCGCGAACATCTGCAAACCTTGTATGATCTGGGCTTTCGCCGTGTCAGCTACGGGGTGCAGGATTATAATTTAAATGTACAAAAAGCCATTCACCGTATTCAGCCGTTTGAGCATGTTGAGCAAGTGACGCGTTGGGCGCGCGAAATTGGTTATGAATCGATTTCCCACGATTTGGTTTTTGGTTTGCCATTTCAAAGTCTGGAAGATGTGTTAAACACCATTGAAAAAACCAACAGTTTAAGCCCAGACCGTTTGGCGTTTTACAGCTATGCACATGTGCCTTGGATTAAGGGGAATGGTCAGCGTGGTTTTAAAGATCAGGATGTGCCCAAAGATGATGTGAAACGCACGCTATACGAAGAAGGCAAAAAGCGTTTGTTGGCACATGGTTATCATGAAATTGGCATGGATCATTTTGCTCTGGAACACGATAGCATGTATCAGTCGTTTCAGCAGGGCAGTTTACACCGTAACTTTATGGGCTATACCTCATCGAAAACCAAGGTCATGATTGGTCTAGGACTGTCTTCGATTAGTGATAGCTGGTATAGCTTTGCGCAAAATGAAAAAACGCTCGAAGATTACTATGCACGTTTAGAGCAAAATCAAATTCCTGTGTTTAAAGGACATATCCTGTCGCAGGAAGATTTAATCATTCGTCAGCATATTCTGAATTTGATGTGCACATTTAAAACCTCCTGGGCAGAGTCGAGCATGGCATTCCCTGAGTTACCTCAAGTCCTCAGCCAGCTTGAAGAAATGCAGCAAGATGGTTTGTTGATGCTTCAGCCTCAAGGCATTCAGATTAGTGAACAAGGTAAACCGTTTATTCGCAATATCTGTATGGCGTTCGATTTGCATCTAAAACGAAAACAACCGCAGACGCGAATTTTCTCCATGACGATTTAAAATTGCACAAATAGACTTCTTTCATCACTTTCTTATGTTTCTCTCTAAGGGAGAAACATAAGAAGATCCAGATAGGGATGAAAAGGGCTAGTGTAAAAAAAAGAGCATTTTAAAATGCTCTTTTTATTTGCCTGAAGTGGCTTGTGTGTAATGTGGTGACTTAAAAGTCATCTTCTTTATACATGTGTGACATACGGTCATGTTTGGTTTTTAAATATTGCTGATTAAATGGATTTAAACCCACAGTCAGTGGTACACGATCAACTACATCAATACCCAAATCACGCAAAGCAATCAGTTTAAGCGGGTTGTTTGTAATCAATTTAACCTGGTGTACCTGTAGATGATCGAGCATGATTTTACACATGTCATAGCGGCGTGCATCGGCAGGCAAGTTCAGCATCAGGTTCGCATCGACTGTGTCATGTCCCTGATCCTGCAAGGCATAGGCACGGATTTTATTGGTGAGCCCAATGCCGCGACCTTCCTGGCGCAAGTATAAAATGACCCCTTGACCTGCTTCATTAATCATGTGCTGGGTCGCTTTAAGCTGCGGGCCACAATCGCATTTTAAGGATGAAAATGCATCGCCTGTAAGGCATTCGGAGTGAATGCGCACTAAAACCGGTGCAGTTGCTGGCATATCCAAACCTTTCCATAAGGCGACATGTTCTTCACCTGTTTCAGGGTCTTGAAATACACTAATATGAAATTCACCAAATGCGGTTGGAAGTTTAGAAGTAGCAACAAAAGCAATCGGCACAGTCAAACTCTTTCGTCATCAATTAGTCGAACAAAGTATAGCGCAATGATCAGATATTGATAGCTTGAGCATACAAAAATTACGCCAATCAAATTATTTTTTTGTAGAAAGCAAATAATAATAGTTGAATATCTCTATCATTTTTCAGGATAATCACAGCCCTGTCTAGGACAAAAGCAATGTGTAAGACTACATCAAAAGACATGTGGCTCATTGAAAACAACGTTCGATAAGGTAGAATTATCGATTTAACGCAATATACCTAGCTTAGGATTTGCCAGGCTCTAGAAGGCTTTGCCACATATGTTGTATACAGAAATACCAACTCAACGTCCTGTTACGCCGTTGTTGAATGCGATTGATCATCCGCAGCAATTACGTCAGCTAGATCAAAGCCAGCTCGAACAAGTAGCGGATGAGTTACGTCAATATATCTTGTATGCGGCAGGACAAAGTGGTGGGCATTTTGGTGCAAACCTGGGCGTGATTGAACTGACGGTTGCACTACATTATTGCTTCAATACTCCGCAAGACCGTTTGATTTGGGATGTGGGGCATCAGGCCTATCCACATAAAGTGTTGACGGGGCGACGTGAACAACTGACCACCATTCGTAGTAAAAATGGTCTGGCAGCATTTCCCACACGTGATGAATCTGAATTTGATACTTTCGGTGTGGGACATTCGTCGACTGCGATTTCTGCGGGACTGGGTATGTCGCTGGCATGCCGCTATCAAAACAAACCGCGTGATGTGGTGTGTATTGTCGGTGATGGTGCTATGACCGCAGGTATGGCATTTGAAGCCATGAATGATGCAGTAGCGCACCAAGCTGACTTAATCGTGATTTTAAACGACAATGATATGTCGATCTCATGCAGTACAGGTGGTTTTGCCAAGCATTTGGCAGCCATTTGGGAGCAGGGGCAACTGGTCAATATTAATGCCGATGGCGATGCAGTGATCGAACCGCATCCTGAGTGGGCATATACTTCACGCTTGCATCAGTCTGCGACTCAAGAAGCCGATAACCTGTTTAAAGCAATTGGATTTGAGTACTTTGGGCCATTCGATGGGCATGATGTTCAGCAATTGGTTCAAGTCCTGAACGCGCTGAAACAGCGTAAGGGGCCTCGTTTGGTACATGTCTATACCAAAAAGGGCAAAGGTTTTGCACCCGCAGAAGCCGACCCGATTGGTTATCATGCCATTCCAAAACAAGTAGTTATGGTCGCGCCAGCTAAGAAAAAGCCAGCCCCGAAATATTCCGATGTTTTTGGGCAGTGGTTGTGTGATGAAGCTGCACAAGACTCGCGTTTGCTTGCCATTACTCCAGCCATGTGTGAAGGCTCGGGCATGGTGAAGTTTGCGAAGCAATATCCTGAACGTTTCTTTGATGTTGCGATTGCTGAACAACATGCTGTGACACTTGCAGCAGGCATGGCATGTGAAGGTTTAAAACCTGTAGTCGCGATTTATTCGACCTTCTTGCAACGTGGTTATGACCAACTTGTCCATGATGTTGCCTTGCAAAATCTGGATGTGACTTTTGGGATCGATCGCGCTGGTTTGGTGGGTGAAGATGGACCAACGCATGCAGGTGCGTACGATTATGCGTATATGCGGACTATTCCGAATTTGGTGATTATGGCGCCAAAAGACGAAAATGAATGCCGCCAAATGCTGCATACTGCCTATGCTTATGAAGGACCTGCGGCAGTACGTTATCCTCGTGGTGTAGGCGCAGGTGTAGAGATCGAGCAGAAATTGACTGCTTTACCAATTGGTCAGGCGGAAATTGTGCTTGAACTCAACAGTCAGCATGACGATAAAATCAGTATTTTGGCATTTGGTAGTCGTGTCATGCCTTGTCTGAAAGTTGCAGAAAGCCTTGCGAAGCAGCTTGATGTTGCTGTTACAGTCGTGAATATGCGTTTTGTCAAACCACTGGATGAAAATATCATTCAGCAACTTGCAGCAACCACAGCTTTGTTCGTTACCGTTGAAGAACATGCAGTCATGGCGGGGGCAGGCAGTGCCGTCAATGAATATTTGGCAGAAGCCCAGATTGTAAAACCTGTATTGAACTTAGGTTTGCCAGACAGCTTCTTGCATCAGGCAGAGCATGCACAAATGTTGCACGATTGTGGACTCGATGCAGATGGTATTGAGCAGTCGATTGTGCAAGCATGGAAAAAAGCCGTACAAATCGCATAATTTTTTCTGGTTACACATTTCGAAATATTTTTTAGCAAAAAGCGCAGAGATTTGTTAAAATGCCTGCGCTTTTATGCATTATTCTTTGTCAAAATCTTCTTGTATTTTTAGTGGGTGTTCAATGGAACCTATGGTGGTGATGGCTGCGCGTGCGGCTCAAACAGTTGGTCAAGAGCTTTTAAAAGCGCATCAAAATCGTCATAAACTCGATTTACAAGTTGAAGAAAAAGGCATCGACGGTCCTGTAACACGTGTTGACCGTTACCTAGAACAACTGACTATTGATACTCTTCGTAAAAGCTATAAAAACCACAGCTTCTTAGGCGAAGAGTTTGGTATGCAAGAAGGCAAAGGTCACGATGCAGACTGGTGCTGGGTCATCGATCCTTTAGATGGTACATTAAACTTCATCAATGGCGTTCCACATTTCTGTATTTCTATTGCGGTACAACATAAAGGTATTACTCAACACGGTGTGATCTATGATCCTGTGCGCGATGAGTTATTCTCTGCAAGCCGTGGTCGCGGTGCGATGATGAACCAACGCCGTATTCGTGTAAATGTTCGTGATAGCCTAGAAAATACCTTTATTTCTGTTGGTCATGCTTACCGTGCTAAACGTAATGGCCAAGTCATTTCTTATGCAAAACAACATTTTGATGCATTGCTTGCCGTGACTGAAGCAGGTGCACAATTCCGCCGTACAGGTTCAGCAGCACTTGATTTAGCTTATGTCGCAACAGGTCGTTTCGATGGTTTCTTTGAACTTGGTTTGAAACCATGGGACATCGCAGCAGGTGAGTTAATTGTGAAAGAAGCGGGCGGTACAGTCGTAGACGCGCGTGGTGGTACAGACTCTATGGACAATGGTCAAGTGTTGGCATGTTCAATGAAAATGTTAAAACCATTCATGCAAGCTGTTGTGCCTGCCTGGGCAGATGCAGCTAAATAAGATTGAATATCAATCTACGAATATTTAAAAAGTGACTCGTAAGAGTCACTTTTTTTATGGGAACAAAAAATCATGATCTGACAAATAAAAAATGTTCCTACTGATGATTTTAATAGATAAGCTTGGATAGATGGCAATCATTTTATCTGTAATGCTTGCTTTGAGTGAGAGAGGGCATTTGTAATAGAAACCACGAATTGAACTATAACAGGCAATAATACACATCCAATACATCAGAAAATTTCTTGTTTTTTGAAATTTAATTTTAAAAATTGTAATAAAATTCAAATACTTTAATTTAATGACATAAAAGCCAATCAAAAAAGGTGACTTTCTCGAATTTTCTGCTATAATTCTCGAACGCACTTAATTTTCGTTCATTACCTGAACATTATCTTCTAATCATTGTATGCGCGTCTTGTCCATAGAGAGGACATATCCTTCGCGCCCCAATCGCTTAAGCGATTCCTTCAGGTTTGCGGCAGTAATCATGTGTGCGTTATATCCACATCGTCGTTATTCGGATCGCTGCTGAATTCTTATATTTTCAGCTCTAATTGCTGTACCGCTTTTTGCCGATGTCCATATTGTAATTTATTAAATGGAGCACCCACTTCAGGGTGAATACTCTCTATGAGCAAAACTTTTGCTGATTTTTCCCTTGATGAGTCATTAACACAGGCTCTTGAAGGTTTAGGTTTTACTACGCCAACTCCTGTACAAGAACAAGCTATTCCTGCTGCACTTGAAGGTAAAGACCTTCTAGTATCAAGCCAAACAGGTTCTGGTAAAACTGCTGCATTCTTGCTTCCAACTTTGAATGCGCTTGCAAATCAAGAAACTTTCGTACCGTTTAAAGAACGTATGAAAGCAATTACTCAACCGTCAATTCTAGTGATTTCTCCGACTCGTGAGTTAGCACAACAAGTATGTCAAGATGCGATTGCATTTGTTCGCCATATGAAGGGCGTTCGTGTTGCTGCAATCATGGGTGGTATGCCTTTTGGTAAGCAAATCCAACAATTAAAAGGCGCGCAAGTGGTTGTTGCGACTCCAGGTCGTTTACTTGACCTTGTTAACCGTCGTCAAATCAAACTTGATAAAGTTGATTCGTTAATTGTCGATGAAGCTGACCGTATGCTTGACCTAGGTTTCTCTGAAGATCTAGAAGCAATTGGTGAATTAGCAGCTAACCGTAAACAAACGTTGATGTTCTCTGCAACTTTTGCACCACGTATTATTACGCTTGCTGAACGCATGATGAATGATCCGATGCGTATTGCGATCGAAACTGGTCACTCTACAAATACAGACATCACTCAAACATTGCATTGGACTGATGGCTTTGAACACAAGAAAAAATTATTAACTCACTGGTTATCTGATGAGTCAGTAGATCAAGCAGTTGTGTTTGCTTCAACTCAAGAAGATACAGATATGCTGGCTGAAGAGCTTGCTGAAGCAGGTTTATCAGTTGTTGCACTTCATGGTGCAATGCCACAAACAGTTCGTAACCGTCGTTTACGTAGTATTCGTGAAGGTCGTGCAAAAATCCTTGTTGCTACTGATGTCGCTGCACGTGGTCTTGACGTACCAACAATTTCACACGTAATTAACTTCGGTCTTCCGATGAAAAATGAAGACTATGTACACCGTATTGGTCGTACAGGTCGTGCGGGACGTACAGGTAATGCAATTACTTTAGCGACTTACCGTGAACGTGGTAAAATTCGCGCTTTAGAAGATTTCTTAGATGCACGTTTAAGTGTATCTGAAATCGAAGGTCTTGAGCCATCTCCACCTCCTGCACGTAGTGGTCGTGATGGTGGCGGTCGTGGTCGTGATGGCGGTGGTCGTGGTCGTGGCGGTCGTGATGGCGGTCGTGGCGGTTTCGGTGGTGGTCGTCGTTTTGAAGGCGAAAGCAACTTTAAACGTCGTGAAGGTGGTGATGATCGCCCACGTCGTAGTTTTGATGACAAACCTCGTGGTGAACGCCCAGCGTTTGGTGGTGAAGATCGCCCACGTCGTGATTTCGGTGATCGCCCAGCTCCACGTCGTGAAGGTGGTTTTGGTGACCGTCCACAACGTTCGTTTGATGACCGTCCAAAACGTGATTTCGGTGATCGTCCAGCTCCACGTCGTGAAGGTGGTTTCGGCGACCGTCCACAACGTTCGTTTGATGACCGTCCAAAACGTGATTTCGGTGATCGTCCAGCTCCACGTCGTGAAGGTGGTTTCGGTGATCGTCCACAACGTAGCTTTGGTGACAAACCGCGTTCTAATGATGACAACCGTGGTAACCGTGTAGATTACAAGCCAGCTCGTGATGGTGCTGATCGTCCGCGTCGTGATTTCGGTGATCGTCCAGCTCCACGTCGTGAAGGTGGTTTCGGTGATCGTCCACAGCGTTCTTTCGATGATCGTCCAAAACGCACTTTTGGTGGTGAAGAACGTCCACGCCGCGAGTTCAACGCAGACCGTCCTCGTCGTGAAGATGGTGAGCGTCGCCGTAAATTTAACGACTAATTTTCGTTAGAATTTATTGTAAAAAGCCAGTTTTCTAACTGGCTTTTTTACTGAAAGTTATTTTTTTAAGATTGAAGAAAGTATTAAAAAATAGATTATTCTTTATGAAAATAATTATATTAATGATTTACTTATGTCTTATTTGATTGAATTAATTACCTATATGATACAGACAAAAATATACCTTTTTTACACGATTTATCTCGTCCATTGATAAAATCTTCAACTTTTTCCGTTGCGAAAATGGTAAGCTACGTCACGTAAAATCTATAGGTAAATTTTAAAAATCTTCTATCCTATGAAGAGTTCACTTGCTGTGAAAATCAAGCAGGAATTTGGTCCATTATGAAAAATACAGTAGCTGTGCCAGAGGATTCATTGATTGATATCAAGAATCTGAGCTTTAAGCGAGGTGAGCGCGTCATTTATGACAATGTCAATCTTTGTATTCGCCGTGGGCAAATTACTGCCATTATGGGACCTTCAGGTACAGGTAAGACAACTTTATTACGTCTGATTGGTGGGCAGTTGACTCCCGATCAAGGTTGTGTCCTGCTCGATGGCAAAGATTTGTCAGAAATGTCGCGTCATGAGTTGTTTGCTGCACGTGCGCGTATGGGAATGCTATTTCAAAGTGGCGCATTATTTACCGACATGACTGTGTATGAAAATGTTGCTTTTCCACTTCGTGCACATACTAAACTGCCAGAAAATCTGATTGCTGAGCTGGTAGCACTGAAATTGGAGTCGGTTGGTTTACGCGGTGCTGAACAGTTGATGCCTTCTGAGCTATCTGGTGGGATGAACCGTCGTGTAGCATTAGCTCGCGCCATTGCACTTGACCCTGAACTCATCATGTACGATGAGCCTTTCGCTGGGCAAGACCCAATTGTAAAGGGTGTTCTGACTCGCCTGATTCGTTCATTGCGTGAAGCATTAGATTTGACAACGATTATTGTCTCGCATGATGTCGATGAAACCATGTCGATTGCAGATTATATCTATATTGTTGCCGAAGGCATCATTCAGGGGGAGGGTACGCCACAAGAGCTACGCCAACATCCTTCTGCATTTGTACAACAATTTTTAAATGGGCAGGCTGAAGGCCCTGTCGATTTCCAGTTTAGCCATCAGGCATATTTAAGCCAAGAGGTAAGTTCATGAATGCTATAGCCTTATTGGGTCGACGCGTGATTGAACGTGTACATGGAATTGGTGTGGCAACATTGATGTTGCTCCAAATTATTTGTTCAATGCCAACCCGACTCGGGGTACGTTTATTTGTTTACCAAATGTACCGTGTCGGGGTGATGTCCTTATTGATTATTTCTGTATCTGGTTTGTTTATCGGTTTGGTCTTGGGTTTACAAGGCTACAATATTCTGGTGAATGTCGGTAGTGAAACCATGCTGGGTACGATGGTGGCATTGACCTTGCTGCGCGAGCTTGCCCCTGTGGTTGCAGCTTTGCTGTTTGCAGGGCGAGCAGGTTCTGCATTGACTGCTGAAATTGGCTTGATGAAAGCCACTGAGCAATTGTCGAGTATGGAAATGATCGGGGTAGACCCGCTTAAACGTATTGTGTCACCACGCCTGTGGGCTGGGATTGTCAGTTTACCGATGCTGACCGTAATTTTTGCTGCAATCGGGATTTTTGGCGGAAAAATGGTGGGCGTAGATTTTCTGGGTGTAGATGAAGGCTCTTTCTGGAGTGGCATGCAAAACTCAGTAGAATTTCAACATGATATTGTCAACGGCATCATTAAAAGTGTGGTATTTGCCGTGATCTGTACATGGATTGCTGTGTATCAGGGATATTTTTGTGAGCCGACATCAGAAGGTATTTCCACCGCAACAACGCGTACCGTGGTGTATTCATCTTTGTGTATTTTAGGTTGTGACTTTGTGTTGACTGCGGTCATGTTTGGAGGAGTGTAATGAAGTCCCGTTCAAGTGAGCTGGCCGTAGGTGTACTTGTTATTCTATTCGGCTTGGCATTGTTTTTCTTGGCAATGAAAGTAAGTGGTTTGTCAGGCAGTACTTTAAGTAAAAGTTATGAAATGACCGCCACATTTGACAATGTCAATGGTCTGAAAGAGCGAGCTAAAGTCACGATGAGTGGTGTGACCGTAGGGCGTGTCGAATATATTGACCTTGACCCTGTAACGCGCCTTGCCAAAGTGACGTTTGAGCTGGATGGTAATAAAACGACTTTTAATCCGACTCAATTGCAGACTGTAGAACAAAATGCTCTAGAAGAACTGCACTATAGTGATGACTATCAACATGCAAATGCTGCGAAACAAAAAGTAATGGAACAGCAACTGTTGAGTAACATGAAGTCCATCACCAATATTGACCAAGATGCTTACATTATGGTGGCAACTAATGGTCTGCTTGGGGAAAAATACCTCAAGATTGTACCAGGTGGTGGTTTGAATTATATCAAGCGTGGCGGTGTGATTAGTAATACCCAAGGGACGATGGATCTTGAAGACTTGATTGGTAAGTTCATTACAGGTATGTCTGGCAAGTCATCTACAGGTACAGCCGCAGAGACGAAAACAGCCTCTGAACCGAGCCAAACAGCTGATCCACAGACTTCATTCACCCAATAGCAGAATTTAGAGGAGTAAGACGTTGAATACTTTATTGAAACAAACCCTTACAGCAGGCATCTTATCTAGCATGATCGCAGGAACTGCGTTTGCAGCGCCTGCTGAAGCACCGCCAGTATTTGTAAAACGCGTTGCAGATGCTTTGATTAGCCGTTTAAAAGCAGACCATGCCAAATTGCAAAGCAACCCAGCATCTGTCAATGCAATTGTGAAGCAAAACCTTGACCCATATGTTGATGCGCAGTCATTCACCCGCATTGTAATGGGAACTTATGCTGCACCACAAAACAGTACCGCACAGCAACGTGCAGCATTCGAACATAATTTGCGTCAAAGTCTAGTTCAAAACTATGGCTCAGCTTTAGCAAAATATAGCAATCAAAGTTATAGTCTACGCCCTTATAAACCTACAGGTGGTGCATTCCCTGTGGTCACCATTGACTTTGTTAACCAAGGGCAAAAAACCCCTGTATCATTCCAGTTGACGGATAATAATAGCCAATGGAAAATCCGTAATATTAATGTGGCTGGAATCGATTTGGGCTTACAATTCCGCAACCAGTTTGCAGCAACTGTAAAACGTAATGGTGGCAACATCGATAAAGCGATTGCGACCTTTAAACCAGATGCTGATGCTGCGGTGAAAAAATAAGATAGGTGCATTGTGATTGAGCTTAAACATCAGCAATTATGCCTGTCAGGCACGATTAATTTTGAGAATGCAGCCGAAATTTACCAGAAAGGTCTGGCGCTAATTCGCCAGCAAGCACATTTTCCTGTGGTGGTGAATCTGGAAGGGTTGCAGCTTGGTAATACACTTGCGCTGGCGGTTTTGGTACAGTGGTTACGCCAGACGCCAGAACAAAAGGGACTACATTTTCAGGCAGTTCCAGTCAAAATGCTCAAGATTATTGAAGCCTGCCATTTACAGGATGATCTGATTTTGTTGAGTTAAAGCATGCAATATAAAAAAGCATCCAGATAGGATGCTTTTTTTATATCCATTTTTTCCAGCGGAAATAAGCAGTTGGAAGAACAAATGATGCAACGATAATGATAGAGACAGCAGTAAAGCTGAAATCTCCATGCGCAAATGGTAGAACAGTCGTATTCATCCCATAAAGACTGGTGACCAGCATCGGTGCTGTGAGTAAACTAGGTAAAATCGAGAAACGACGAATCGTATCGCTTTGTTCTGAGTTAATGAAGCCTGATGTGGTATCGAGTAAGAAACGTACTTTCTGGAATAAGAACGCTGTATGTTCAACCAAGGAACGCACATCTTCACTCATCTCCCGAATTTCACCATCATAAATATGGCTACCTAAAGCGCGTGGGCGAGATAGAAAACTGAGAATACGGCGTAAATCGATCAGACACAGTTGCGCTTTTCCGAGCATGTCTTCTTGTTGTGCCAAACGAGTGACCATGTCATCAAGATCAAGCACTTGTTCGCGGTGGTGGTTATTTAGAACTTCGGTTGAATATTTTTCTAGATCTTTATGAATATCTTCCAAGATATCAGCAAGCTCATCAAGCTTGGCTTCGAATAATCCCAGTAAAATCCAGACAGGGTCTTTATAGTCTACATCGTAATCGTTGCGGCGCGCGCGGGCACGAAATGCACGAAACGACACCAGTTTCTCACCACGAAGTGTAAGCAGGCGCTGTTTATTTAAGATAAATGCAACGGTTTGTACCGTTGCCAGCATATGATCCTGCTCATCACTTTCATTATCGACCTGATAGTTTTTATTTTTCGTTAAAAAATAAGTACTGATATGTAAAATGCCATCATCATCGCGATAGAATCGAGCTGATGAGGAAATATCTTCAAGCGATTTGAGTGTAGGCAGATTCTGTTCATAGGCATCAATAACCCATTGTTGCTCCTCTTGTGAAGGTGCAATCAGATCAATCCATACTAATTCTGGGTGTAAGTCGAATCCACCATTAATGGTTGCATCTTCGAGACTCCCACGCTCTGTTGCGTAAAAAGCTTCAAGCATCGGTGTCTTTCTCCCTTGGATAGGTCGGGGGTAAAACGGTGGGTGTATTTTAGACAAGGAATTGCGGAAAAACACTGATCAGTTCGTTATTTTGCTAAAAAAATTTCGCTTTAGTTTATTTTTAATACATGACAGATCAATAGTAGGTCAATTTTATGAATTCAATCGCAATCTTTTGTGGCTCTAAAGCAGGTAATGATTCAATTTTTGTAGAAACTGCGCAACAAGTTGGGCAAAAAATTGCCGAGCAAGGTAAAACTTTGGTTTATGGTGGTGGACGTTCTGGGTTAATGGGGGTTGTTGCTGATAGTGCTTTGCAAGCAGGTGGAAAAGTCATTGGTGTGATTCCTGAGGTACTGGTAAATCGCGAATTGGCGCACCCACATTTAACCGAATTGTATGTGGTCCGCAACATGCATGAGCGTAAAACTAAAATGTCTGAGCTTGCTGATGGGTTTATTGCCTTGCCAGGAGGTGCGGGTACACTGGAAGAAATTTTTGAACAATGGACGTGGGCTCAGCTAGGAATTCATTTAAAACCGTGTGCATTTTTAAATGTGATGGGATTTTATGATCCGTTACTATCCATGATCCAAGCGACGGTCAGACAAGGTTTTACCCACTCTCGCTTTGCCGATACCTTGTTAATTTCGGATCAGATTGAAACTTTATTGACCCAGTTTGAACAGTATCAGCCACCACAGCCAAAATGGGGAATGAATGAAAGCGTAGCATAACGGTTTGCTATGACTTGTCATCTACTGAATAGATTCGTCATGATCCATTTATCCAGTTGCTGCCACCCCAAATGTTGATCAGCTTGGTACCATGTTGCGTTAAGCTTTGGGGCTTGCGAGGCAAACTGCATAAATCTGCTGGCAACCGAGTTGCTGTAATTTTGTATGCAATGCCTGAATTGAGCTCCCCGTCGTGATGACATCATCCACAATCAGTACACGGCGGTAACGTACTTTACTGGGGGCTTGAATCACGAACTGCTGTTCAATATTGCTGAGTCGTTCCAGTCGGTTCAAACCTTTCTGATGTTGCTGATCTTGCCGTAGAATGGGTTGCCAGATTGGGACATTCAGTCGTTTGGCTAAATGCTCTGCCAAAAGCAAGGCCTGATTATATCCCCGTTCAATCAAACGCTGCTGTGAAATAGGCATGGGAACAATCGCTTGAATTTTGGGAAATTTAAGCTGACTCAACATATGATTAAATAACGGCAGATAATGCAGTTGCTGTTCGTATTTGAATTGTTGAATCATCCGATCAAGCGGGTACTGATAGTAGGCAGCGACCTGAATTTGCATTTCTTGGCGATGAATATGTTGTTTGAGCCATGGCAATTGTTGCCAGCAATCCTGACAGACAGAAGTTTGGGTCGCCCGATCACTTTGGCACAGGCTGCAGCTCAACACAGGTTGTAACAGCTGAGACAATTTAGACATAAGCATAGCGCGGTGCCTCAGGTAGCCAGCGTTTTAGCAGGGGTTCAACCAGTTGCGGATACTTTTGCATGATTTGCTGCGCCACATCATGGGCTTGATTGAGCAAATGATCATCGCGCTCCAGTTTGGCGACCCGAAAACCCAGATCACCTGTTTGTTTGGTTCCAAGCATTTCACCAGGCCCGCGTAGCTCCAGATCTTTTTCCGCAATGACAAACCCATCATTACTTTCTCTTAAAATCGACAGGCGTTCATGTCCGTTTTTTGATAGCGGGGTTTTATAAAGTAACACACAAAAACTGGCTAAAGCGCCACGCCCAACCCGCCCGCGTAACTGATGTAACTGCGATAAACCCAGTCGTTCTGCATTTTCAATGATCATCAAGCTAGCATTGGGTACATCGACCCCGACTTCAATCACTGTCGTGGCAATCAACAGTTGCAGTTGGTTGTCTTTGAACTGCTGCATCACGCGCTGCTTGTCATCGGCTTTCATTTTGCCATGCACCAAGCCAATTTTCAGTTCAGGAAAACGCTGCTGAATTTCCTGATAGGTTGCTTCGGCAGCTTGGGCATCGAGAGTTTCCGACTGTTCAACCAAGGTACAGACCCAGTAGGCTTGTTTACCTTCGGCACAGTTGTTGGCAATACGTTGCAGCACTTCTTCACGGCGGTCGATTGGAATCGCAACGGTTTGAATCGGGGTGCGCCCAGGAGGTAGTTCGTCAATAATCGAGGTGTCTAAGTCGCCATAGGCGCTCATCGCCAGTGTACGGGGAATCGGGGTAGCGGTCATTACCAGTTGATGTGGTGTGTACAGGGCATCACCTTTGTTACGCAAAGCCAAACGCTGATCGACCCCGAAACGATGTTGTTCATCAATAATCACCAAACCGAGTTTGGCAAATTTTACATTGTCCTGAAACAGGGCATGCGTGCCGATCACCAGTTGTGCTGCACCTGTGGCAATCTGTTCTTCGGCTGCGATACGAGCTTTACCTTTTTGTTTGCCCGAGAGCCATGCCACGTTTAAACCTAAAGGCTCAAACCAGCGTTTAAAATTCAGATAATGCTGCTCTGCCAAAATCTCGGTGGGTGCCATTAGTGCCACTTGCCAGTCGACTTCTAGTGCATGGCAGGTTGCTATGCCTGCAACCAGTGTTTTTCCTGCACCGACATCACCCTGTACCAAACGTAGCATTGGCTTGTTCTGTTTTAGATCATCAGCGATTTCTTTAGACACCCGTTTTTGCGCATTGGTCATTTTAAACGGCAGTCCAGCCAAAAGCTGTTTGGCAAGGACCCTACTGCTGGGTAGAACAGGCGCTTGGATTTGCTGAATATAGGCACGACGTGCAAGCAAACTCAGTTGATGCGCCACCAGTTCTTCAAAAATCAGGCGTTGCTGTGCAGGATGTGAACCCTGTGCCAGTTGTTGCATGTTGGCACTGAGAGGTGGCTCATGAATATAAAACAGCGCGTCTTTAAGCGCGTAACCGTTGCAAAACTGGCTGGGAATCAGTTCAGGCAAAGCATCACTATGCTGTTGTAAGGCTTGTTTGACATACTCACGTAGCTTGGCTTGGGTTAAACCATCCGTACTGGGATAAATCGCAGTCAGTTGGGTTTTGGGTAATGGAGTATGGGCATGAATCGCTTGAATTTCAGGATGATACAATTCCAAACCGCGTGCGCCAACACGGATTTCGCCAAACACCCGAACCCGATTGCCGACTTGTAAGGTATTGGTCAGGTTTTTATAGATATGATAAAAGCGCAAGGTGACTTTGCCAAAATCATCTTGTAGTGCCACTGCCATGGACTTACGTTTTCCCGCAGGAAAATCGACGGATTGCACCACACCCTCGAGCAAATAGCTGCGTCCAACTTGTAGTTGGTTCATGGCAATAATGCTGCTACGATCTTCATAGTCACGTGGTAAGTGAAATAGCAAATCGTCGGTGGTGAATAGATTCAGTTTTTCCAAGAGTGCAGCGGTTGCCTGACCCACGCCTTGTAATTGATGAATTAAAGCCATGTCCCTCCAGCTTAGGTCATGTCATGCATATTGTATTTATTGGTTATGGTAAAACATCTCAACGCGTTGCAAAACAGCTATTTGCACAAGGACACCAGATTAGCACAATTAGTCGTAGCCCGAAAACCGATCCGTTTGCCCAGCATTATGTTCAAGATGTTCATCATTTAGATTTATCAACCTTCGCCCCGATTGACTGGGTGTATGTGTTGCTTAGCCCTGAACAGAGTAGTGTTGAGGGTTATCAACAGACTTATGTTGATTCGGTTGCGCCAATTGTGGCAGCGCTATGCTCACATCCTGTCAAAAAAGTGGTGGTGGTGTCTTCTACCCGTGTTTATGGTGAAAATGCGGGAGAAAGTATTGATGATGATCGTTTAATCCAACCGAGTGATGAGCAGGGGCATTTACTGCGGGAAATGGAGCTGCGCTGGCAGAAAGCATACCCTGAACAGAGTATCATCATTCGTCCAAGCGGAATTTATGGAGACAGTGTAGCGAGGATGTGCAAGCTGGCACAGAACACCCGCATTTATCCAAATACCCACTGGAGTAACCGTATTCATGCGGATGATTTGGCAGGTTTTTTGGCAGACCTGACTAAGTTAAAACAACATCAGCCGAGTTATATTGTGAGTAATCCTCAGCCGATTCCTTTGCATGAAGTGATTGCATGGTTTCAACAACAATTGGGTTTGCCGAATCTAACTGTACAACAGCCTGAGCAAGTTTCGGGTAAGCGCCTGTATGCGACACGTTTGCAACGAAGCGGTTTTCAGTTACAGCATGCCGATTGTTTTCAAGATTATGCAGCGTTATTGGTACAGCAGCCACGATGAATTAATTGATTTGAAAAGATGTAAAAATGAACTCAAAGATTTGATATTTGGCAGTTACAGCGGTGAAGAATAAATGCTTTAGTTGGTTCTTATAAAATTAAAATTGCATCTTATCGTTTTAAGTCCAATTCTTGGAGCTCATCACTACTTTTGTTTCGGCAAATGAGAAACCAAGCTTCGCAAGGAAACCATCTTGCGGAGCAATGCTCCTCACCACAAAACTCGTTCACTATAAGCAATAATAAAATAAATCGCAGAAACAACAATTTATTAATCTAGTCCTACCTCAAACAATTGTGGATGACGTATCCGTGTATCAAATAATGTGATGAATTTAAAATGGAAAGTGCCAGTCAACTAACTAACTGGCACTAATTCAAAAATGCGGTTTTTTAAAGCTGGATAACTTATTTTTTCTTACGTTTTGAACGACGTTTGGCATTGTGTTCTGCCATCGCCGCCAAGGCTTGCTGTAACTCATCATCGCTAAAAGTGGTGATGTGGCGCAGCATTTGACGAGTGGCATCGTCCAAGACCAAATTGGCATACTGAGCAACACGACTAAAGTTTTCGTCGTATTCCAAGAAGCCTTGTTCATTGGTCTTAATATAGTTTTGCTGAGTCAACACTTTGAGGAAGCTTTGGAACAATGCCTTATCAAAGAACTCTGGTGAATTGAATTCAAACAGCACTGACAAACGCTGCCCGAGTAAGTGACTCAAATCTTCAACCTGTTTCGCTGAAATATTGCCTGAGCCACGTTGTGTGATGAGTGCCAAAGTCATGTAGTAACGTTCCAGACTTTGTTTGACAGGTGCCATCATCAGCACCAATTGATTATGCGCTTCCGAATTCGGTGTTGGGCTATGCAAGTCACCCTGAGCATCGCTTGAGATCAGACCCGCTTCAATCATGGCATCTGTATAGGCCTGAATGGGTTGATTAAGCTCCGACACATCCCATTTCATAAACAGTTCAGCTTTTAAGAATGGATACAGCGTACAAATCACATTGCCTAAATCTTCGCGGCTGATTTTGCCGTTGAGTTCCACCAAAGACGCAATTAGTGATGGCAAGACAAAGGCATGCAAAACGTTATTGCGGAAGTACGTCAGCAATACTGCTTGGTTGTCCTCTACGGTAATAATATCGCCAAGTGCATGTTGCACACGTTTGAGCAATTTGAGTTTCAAGCCATAACTGATCATCTCTTTGCCTGACAAAGAGGTAACTTCACTGCGCGCATCGTAAGGCAGTTTGGTTGCTAGATGACGATAGGTATCAAGCTGTTTAATAAACAGTTCTTCATCGAGTGTGTGTTTATCGTTTGCCAGTAAAATCAGTGACAATAGAGAAACAGGGTTGATTACCACCGCATTGTTAATTTTTTCCAAGATCGCATGAGCGGAACTGGTGACTGCATCCGATACCACAGCAGGAATTGGCTCATCATTCTTTTCAATACGAATCTGGTCAGCATTGTGCGCTTTGAGCAGGTCATTCAAAAATACAGGTTCGCCAAAGTTGACATGTACCTTACCGAAAATGCGCTCGATTTTACGCAAGGTTTTGACAATCCCAATCAGCGACTCGGCTTCTTTTGGTTTACCCTGCATTTCGCCAATATAGGTTGAACCTTCCATGAGGCGTTCATAGCCAATATATGTCGGAATAAACACAATCGGTTTGTTGCTGGTACTGCGCAAATGACTGTGTACTGTCATCGCAAGCATGCCTGTTTTTGGCGGTAGCAAACGCCCCGTACGAGAACGCCCACCTTCAATGAAGTATTCGAGTGGTGTATTTCGCGATACGATGCTATATAAATATTCTTTAAATACAGTTGTATATAAGCCATTTCCACGGAAAGAACGGCGAATAAAGAATGCACCACCACCACGTAATAATTGACCGACAAAAGGCAGGTTCAGGTTATCGCCCGCAGCAATGTACGGTACCATCAAGCCACGACGATGAATAATATAAGACAGCAATAAATAGTCGATGTGACTGCGGTGGCATGGGGTATAGACAACTTCATAGTCTTTTGCCAGTTCACGTACCGTGTTGAAATTATGTACCTCAACGCCATCATAAAGCTGTGTCCACAGGCGGGTCAGTGCCATATCGGCAAAGCGTACGGTTGAATAAGAATAATCCGATACGATTTCATTGACATAGCCAATGGCACGGCGCTCAGCTTCAAACAGACTGATTTTGCCACGAATACTTTCACGGCGAATGGCTTCCTGAACATCGGGTGCCTTGACCAGAGACTGCATCACGTTACGACGATCTGACAAGTCAGGGCCAAGTACGGCTTCACGTTGGCGATCAAGATATTGATTCAGTTGATTAATAATATATGTCGCAGGTGACAGGTTCGGGCGTTGCTCTTTGGCAAAGTTAACCAGTTCACGTAACGACTGTTCAGGATGAAATTCAATAAAGGACTGGCGACCATGCACCCCGATATTAATCAACTGCTTGAGTGTGCTTGGTGTGGCCCATGTGTCAGTAAACAGCAGTTTAAATAAAGAATCTTCTTTGTCTGGTGAGCGCCCCCACAAAATGGTCACAGGCACTAACTGAATGTCTAGCTCAGGCTGTTGCTCAAGCATTTCAATCATGCGCAATAGGCGAGGGGGTAAGGTTGGCGCACTGGCATTGAGCAAATAGTTATGGTCTGGTTGCTGTAAAAAGAATACCGAGCTTTTTTCTGTCGTACTGCCCAATTGTAAGGGTTCTAATGCAGGCGGTAATTTGAGTCTGCGGGTTTCACTATCGACCACCAGCGCATTACTGCGTGAGTAATTTTGCAAGACATAGCAAACAATCTTTTGCGGTTGAGCCGCAACTTCGCCACTTTCTGTGGATACAGCAGAAGTCGGTGGAACATCGCCAAGAACATGTGGAGTCACCACAAGATCAATAATTTTGCTTGATAGTCTACGGTACATCTGACCAAAACTATTCTTGGACATAGAAACTCCTACTTCAACACAAAGGCAAAGTGATAAAAACAAACAGGATGAAGGGTGATGAGATGGAACAAATCGAACCTTTCGCCAATTTTAACCAAAATGTCGGGCTTTGCGCACAAATTACGTTGAAAAAACGTAGTTTCATGTCATTGAAATCAGAAAAATATTGATCTTATGGGTTTTTCTTATGGTTTGGTTGGATAAAACTCACTAAATTATATCTCTACCCGCGCCATTGCTTGGGATTGTGGCAAAATAATCAGTAGATTTTTATGGTCTTAAAAACCGCTTAGTTAGGTAATTGATGATGACACTCACCCAAGAATTAATTGATTTGCTCAGTTTAGAAAAACTTGAAGAAAATATTTATCGTGGGCAGAGCCGTAATCTGGTTGGCAAACGCGTCTTTGGTGGTCAGGTGTTAGGGCAGGCATTGCGTGCAGCATCGTATACTACCGATCGCCCTGCACATTCATTGCATGCTTACTTTCTGTTTGGCGGAGATGTCGAAGCCCCAATTATTTATGAAGTGGATCGTTTACGTGACGGTAAGAGTTTTGTTAGCCGTCAGGTGCGTGCGATTCAACATGGACGCACGATTTTTACCGCTATGGTGTCATTTACCACACCAGAAGAAGGCTTAAACTATCAGCGTCATGCGCCAGATGTGCCTGCACCTGATACCTTGCAAAATGAAAAGCAGATTAAGCAAGGTTTGCTGGAATTTGTGCCTGAAAATGTGCGTAATAGTTTTATGCGCGATCGTCATGTCGAGCTGCGCCCTGTAGAAGACATTCAAAATCCATTTCGCCCGCAGCCACAGCTTCCACATTATTCACATTATGTGCGTACTCATGAGCAAATTAAGGCAGAACAAGACAGCATTGCCCTGCATCAGTCGATTGTGGCGTTTTATTCAGATTTTACCCTCATGACCACGGCATTACGTCCACACGGCTTAAATTATCTATCACCGAGTTTGCAGTGTGCCAGTATCGACCATGCGATTTATTTCCATAAACCACTGCGTGCCGATGACTGGATGCTGTATGAGATGGAAGCAACCGTCAGTGCCAGCTCGCGTGGTCTGAATTTTGGGCGCATGTGGCAAAATGGTGAACTGGTGTGTAGTACTGTTCAGGAAGGTTTAATGCGTTTACGTGAAATTGAAACGCAATAAAATCAGCAGGCTAAGGTAAAAATTTGCCTTAGCCTTTATCCTAAACCTGATTTGCAGATTTAAAATAGCACTCGATTCCACATTGTTGTCATGCCATAGTACTCAATCGCTTAAAATAAGAACTGAGGCAAGATGAGTTTAAATACCAAGATTTTTATTGCAGCCTTAATAGGCATTGCCTATGGTTTGTTGCTGCGGTTTTATCCAGATACGACATTCTTTAATGGCAGCTTATATGTACTGGGCATAGTCAGTGGTATTTTTATTGGTTTCCTGAAAATGTTGCTTGTCCCACTGGTATTTTCTTCGATTGTGATCGGGGTTGCCAGTCTGGAGTCGGGGCATCAACTGGGCAGGGTCTGGAAAATTACCTTGCTCTGTAGTTTGACGACCATGAGTCTGTCGTTATTTCTGGGCTTGCTGGGTGCGCATTTATTTGAAGTGGGCAAGGGGCTAAATGTTGCCCTGTTCCAAACTGCGATGCAGCAGCATCCACCCACAGCACAAAATCTGGATGCTTCCTCATTTCTGGTGAACTTTGTCCAAAATACCCTGATTAACCCATTTAAAGCCTTTAGTGATGGCAATGTCTTGTCAGTGGTGATTTTTTCCATGCTGATTGGTCTGGCACTGGTGTATGGGGGCGAGCGCTTTACAGGGATTCGCCGTTTAAGTCATGAGTTTTTTGAACTGGTGATGATGCTGGTGGGCTGGCTGATGAAGCTTGCGCCCATTGGAATTTTGGCGCTGCTGGCTAAACTGATTGCCAAAGAAGATTTGTCGGTACTGAGCCGTTTGGCAGAATTTGCTGCGGTGGTGACGGGCACCACCTTGTTTCATGGCATTGTGGTCTTGCCACTATTACTGTGGATTTTTGGCAAAATGTCGCCGTGGAAATTTTTCAAAGGTACGCGTCTGGCATTGCTTACGGCATTTGCCACCAGTTCCAGCTCAGCCACTATGCCACTGAGTATGAAGTGTGCACAGGAAAATCTGGGTGTACGTCCACAAATTGCAGGTTTTGTAATTCCGCTCGGTTCACATCTCAACATGGATGGCACGGCGCTTTATGAAGCGGCAGCAGCGCTGTTTGTTGCCAACTTAATTGGGCTGGATTTGCATTTGGGGCAGCAGATTATTGTCTGTTTAACCGCCATGATTGCCTCCTTGGGGGCGCCTGGCATTCCAAGTGCGGGTATGGTCACCATGATTATGGTGTTACAGTCTGTCGGTTTACCTGCCGAAGCCATTGCGATTTTACTGCCGATTGACCGTATTTTGGATACCGTTCGTACCGTGGTCAATGTACAAGGCGATATGATGGTGAGTGTGGTGGTCGATCGTTATACCCGTATTCCACAAGACCCAAGTTAGGTAGAAAAATAAGATCGAAGATTGTCTGCTTCAACAGACAATCTTGTTTGAAGGCTTATGAGAAATCGAGTTCTTTTTCATAGCTACGTAACTCATGACGAGCCATAGCCAGATTCGACTTATTTCGTTCCAAAATTAAATATAAGAACAGATTCTGATTGCCATCTAACGGACGTATTAAGTGATATTGGCGACCTAGTGTGATCAACATATCTTCAATATTGTCATTTAAATTTAGAGACTTAGCAACTTTTCGTTTGGCGCGCAATACTTCGGTATTGCCCGCAGCTGCTAGTTCTAAGTCTAGACCAGTTCCTAAAGTTGCGAGAGCTAATCCACTTTCACTGTCAATCAGTGCAGCTGCAAAAAAGCCATCAATATTGGCTAAAGGATCAAGTTGTAAACGAGCCATTACGTACTCCAAAATAGAAAAATGAGCAAAATGCTCTTTGATTTAAATTCCAAGTTTGCGGCGTAATTTGCCGAAAAGACCTTGGAATATCCCCATAGATGTGGATTCTTGCTCCACGTTGTGTACAAGAAAGCGAGTTTCTTGATTGGGAATCTGTTCGCTCATGCCTAAAAGTTGAGTGAGATAAATAAATTCTTTGACTTGTTGGGCTGAGCAGTTGGCTTTACGCATCACATATTCAATTTCTGCACCTCTGGCAAATAACGCTGCCATTTTTAATAAATATTTGCGTTCAGAGCAGGTGGTAAACTGTGGCCATTGCAATAAACGATAACAATTATGTAAAGGGATAGACTCTACTGTAAAAGTATGACGCGCAGGATAAAGGGTTTCCCATAACCAAACTTTCAAATCAGCAACTTTAAAGTAGCCTTGCACTGCATTGACTCTTGAACTTTTGGCATAACTTTGTTCAACATTTGGAGAAAAAAATTGTTGTATAGGTAAATTTGGATGTAAAAAGATACGTTCAGTTCGTGTATCAATAATGGCTAAATCTTCCTCGTGTTGATACAGACGCAAGAAACTATTCCTTGGCACCAGCATTTCTTCAATATATTTGCTGAGGTTGAGAGGGATGTGCTGTACTTTGGGTGCGATTTGAACAAATTTAATGCGCAACCAAGCACTTAAGTCCGTAGAGTTTTCAAAAGGGTAATACAGTTGATTATTCAGAATTTTTCCAGCCAATGTGGCGTTATACTCAAGGTATAAATAATGCACGTCAGGATGCTGTTGGAGATAGTTTTGAATGGCTTTGCTGTCCAGAAAATGGTGATTAATGAACATAACATCAACAGTTTTGTCTGAGAGTGTAACCCACTCAATAACGAAGCCATGAGGGATCGCAGTTTCGATATCTAATTTGAGTGCTTGAGAAGCTTCACTATTTAAACCCAAAATGGTGGCAGTGAGTGTTTTCATAATCGATGAATTAAGCAGCTAAAGATTGAAAGGCACAAAAGTGTTGAGCAGTTTGTTTAAGCTCATAAAGCAGCTCTCCCAGTAACACCTGTTTTTGAGCTAAGACTACAATCACGCTTGGAAACTGTGGATGAGGAACAGTGCTCAACAGTGCTTTTCCATTGGATGTATCCAACATAATGGTTTTACATTCATCTAAATGCATTTCGGTAATGAATGCTGAAATTAAAGCCATAATTGAACTACTGACAGCCGCAATTTTGCTGGAGTTGTCCCAGTCTTGCTTGCTGGCCATAGCAATTTCTAAGCCATCAGTGGTGCAGAGCATGCTGAATTGAACATGTTGGACTTTATTCAGTAAGCTAGAAATTTCTGCTTTAGAGAAAGTAATAAATTCTTTAGAAAGTGTAGAGTTGGGAAGATTCATTTATTTTACCTTATCCAATTAAATCGACTTCAACATTGGTCATGAGTGCTTCAACCAGCAGTAAAATATCGGCTTTGTTTCGGGCATCGACAGCAAAGACAGGGTAGTGACAACGATGAACCTGCATATAATCACGATAAGTTTTCAGTAATTGGCCTTGATACTCATCGAGATGGCTGATTCCAATGACGAGGTTTTCACTATATGTACGGAAAGCTTGAATATAGAAATCTAAATCTTTGAGACGGTCAGGTTTGGAATGGTCAATTAAAATAATACTGCCAATTGCACCTTTACATAGAATGGGCCACATAAAATTAAAACGCTCTTGCCCAGGTGTTCCATATAAACCAATGGTTGAGTCATCTTCTAAAATAACTTCTCCATAATCAATACCAACGGTTGTTAGGGATTTTTGATGTGATTTTAGATCTGTATTGAGAGCTTCTGTAGAAATAACAGGAATATCAGACAGACTCTGAATTGCAGAAGATTTTCCTGCCCCCATTGGGCCACCAAAAACAATTTTATATTTCTGTAGAATCATATTTAAATAACAAAATTTTAAAGTCAATGTTTTTACTTGAAATTAAGTTTATAAAATATACATCATCTATAACTTAATTATTAATAAGTGCTTGAGAATAATCTAATTTGATTATAGATGGTGTTTTTTTTATTGCAAGTAAATTACTATAAATTTAAATTTTTATCTATTGTTAAAATATATTTATTTTTTAATGCTTAACTTAAATTATTGTATTTATTTAATTTTAATAATAAAAATTAATATAATTATAAAATGATTAATTTATGTTTTGTGTAATTTAAAATGTAAAGCATTCTGCATTACAAATGTGTATTAATACGTAAAATTTTCTTAAATAAATACTATTTATGTGTAATTACATTTGATTTTATTTGATAGATTAATATGTGTTTATAATAAGGAAATGCATTGCGGAGTGTAATCTGATTGGACTTTCTAAATATGATTGAAAGAAATACTAGGAGAAAAATGAATGTCGAATGTTAATTTTCGTGTCGATGATGCATTGAAAAAGAAGTCATATAGTGTATTAAAAGAGTTGGGGATTACTCCGTCTGAGTTGTTTAAATCGGTATTGAAATATGTAGCAGATACTGGAAAACTGCCTGTAAAACATGTGGTCGTTTCTGAGGAAGATTTAAAATTATTGAGTATGATGCGTGAGAAGATACAAGAAGTGGAAGAATCACTAGAGTGAAAATAAATACATGAATAGAAATGGGGGAACTCAAACTTTACTTTGAATATCTCATTTGATGCATTTGCCCAAGTAGTATTCACTCTTGGGTAATTGGTCTGTCCACAAGCTGAGTAGAATGAATTACACTTATATTTTCATAGCCATCTAAGCTTATGCCTTATGTCTTCATCTCTACAGCCCATCATTATGGTCGCAGCAGCCATTATTTTTAATACGCAAGGGCAGGCACTACTGGCACGTAAACGTCATACCGAATTTTTTATGCAGGTCGGTGGCAAGCTTGAAGCCAACGAATCAGCACAGCAAGGTTTATTGCGCGAAATTCAGGAAGAAATTGGCGTGGCTGCACAGATTGTCAAAGATTTAGGCATGGTTGAAACGGCTGCTGCCAATGAAGCCAATCATCGCTTATTGGCGCATTTATTTCATGTCGAGTTGTTGGGTGAGGCTCAAGTGTCTGCTGAACTGGCAGAAATTCAATGGGTGAATGTGTTTGCACCGATTGACTTGGCACTCGCGCCGCTTACAGAACAATATGTTCTGCCTTATATCCGACAGCAGTGTGCTGAATCTCAAAACTAGCGGAGCAAGTGGTTAATTGACTCCTGAAATGGAGTTACGCTGAGCCACTTTCTCTTGAAGCTGCTGTTTTTCCTGAGCGGATAAAAAAGCAATGCTCAAACCGTTCTGCTGCGCTTTTCGGATTTGTGCTTCGGACAAGCCTACCTGTGGCGCTGCGTGTAAATATTCATGTTGAATATCAATGCCTTCAACCGCAGGGTCGTCGCTGTTAATGGTGGCCAAAATGCCATGTTCAAGAAAGGTTTTGAGCGGATGCTGACGAATATCAGCAACGGTACTGGTTTGTAAATTTGAGGTAATGCAGGACTCGATCCCGATCTGATGTTCAGCTAGATAATCCAGTAATTTTGCATCTTCCACAGCTTTCACGCCATGCCCGATACGGGTTGCACCGAGGGTTTGAATGGCTTGCCAAATACTGCTTGCACCTGCGGCTTCGCCTGCATGGATGCTGATGTGCCAGCCTGCATCACGGGCTTGTTTGAAATGCTCGACAAATAATTCACCTGGAAAGCCCAGTTCATCACCAGCCAAATCTAGGGCTGTAATCTGGTCACGATGAGTCAGTAAGGCATCCAGTTCTTGTTGGCAACGCGCTTGCCCAAAAGTACGACTCATAATGCCAATCAGTTTGGCAGGAATATCAAAGTCACTGCTGCCTTGTCGTACACCATCAATCACCGCTTCAACTACGCCAGCCAGAGGAAGTTGATGGGTCATCGCCATATAAAAGGGTGAAAAGCGCAGTTCAACATAGTCCAAACCTTGCTGCGCTGCATCTTGCATATTTTCCCATGCGACACGGCGGCAGGCTTCCAAATCACCCAAGACTTTTACGCCCCAGTCCAGTTTGCTTAAAAAGCTGAGTAGGTCAGGCTGATTGTCCATGACCTGAACATGGGGCAGTAGTTCGGGCAGGGTGTTGGCAGGCAGTTGTATTTGAAATTGTTGCCCGAGTTCTAAGATGGTTTGCGGGCGGATGTTGCCATCGAGGTGGCGGTGTAAATCGGTGAGTGGGATATTTTTATCAATCATTATTATTCGCCTAAAGGTTTATCCAATCAAAAAAGCGTGATGTTCTCACAGCATAATCGCAAGTGGATTCATCACGCTAGTTGAAAGGCAGCAGGCTTTAGTCAATTTTCTGTAACTGATCGCCAACAGCTGCAAATAAACGACTGAGGTCTTCTGGTTTGCTGTTGAACATTGGGCCAAACTGCAAGCAGTCACCGCCAAAACGTACATAGAAACCTGCTTTCCATAGGGCTGTACCGACTTCAAACGGGCGAATGCTTGGGTCGCCATCGCGTGCCGCCAACTGGATTGCCCCGATCAAACCGCAGTTACGAATATCGACCACATGTTTTGCAGTTTTCAGGTCATGAATGACGCTTTGGAAATGTGGTGCAAGCGCAGCAGATTGCTCAAGCAGTTGTTCTTGTTTCAGCAATTCTAGTGTTGCTAAACCTGCAGCACAGGCGACTGGATGACCTGAGTAGGTATAACCATGCGCAAATTCAACAAAATGCTCAGGCGTACCTTGTTGCATAAACGTGTTGTAAATTTCATCTGAGGCAATCACGCCACCCAAAGGCACAGCGCCGTTGGTGACTTGTTTGGCAAAGTTGAGAATGTCTGGGGTCACACCAAAGTATTCAGCCGCCGTCCATTTTCCCATACGTCCAAAACCTGTAATCACTTCATCAAAAATCAACAGGATATTGTGCTGGTCACAGATTTCACGCAGACGTTGTAAATAACCTTGTGGCGGAATAATTGCACCTGCAGAACCTGACACAGGCTCAACAATCACCGCAGCAATGTTAGATGCATCATGTAGTTCAATCAGTTTCAACATTTCATTGGCAAGTGCCACACCGCCTGTTTCCGCCATGCCTTGGGTAAATGGCAGATCAGTTTGTAAGGTATGCGGTAAATGATCGACATCCATAAACTGTCCGAACATTTTACGGTTACCACCGATCCCACCTAGGCTTGTCCCTGCGATGTTTACGCCATGATAGCCTTTGGCACGACCAATAAATTTGGTTTTTGCAGGCTGACCTTTGATGCGCCAGTAGGCTTTTGCCATTTTGACCGCAGTATCGGCAGACTCCGAGCCTGAACCTGTAAAAAATACGTGGTTGAGTGGATCTGGGGTCAGTGCGGTAATTTGTTCAGCCAACTGAAATGAAAGCGGGTGCGCAAATTGAAATGCAGGCGCGTAGTCGAGTGTGCCAAGTTGTTTGGCTACAGCATCCTGAATCTGACTGCGAGTATGCCCAGCACCACATGTCCATAAGCCAGATAATGAATCGTAAATACGGCGACCCTGATCATCAATCAGGTAATTACCTTCGGCTGCCACCACAAAACGCGGGTCTTGTTTAAAATTACGGTTGGCGCTAAATGGCATCCAGTGCGCATCGGAATAATGAGCTTGAGTGTGGCGAGCATCAGACATGTGGGCATCCTTGAAAAATCCTGAGAAATACAGCTTACATTGAGTAAATAGATGAGATAAATTTAAGCTAACTCACGTTTAGATTTAGAAATACTCACCTAAATGAAAAGCAAAACCCTGAACCAAGTCACCGACTCTGATATCAAGCTATTGAAGGTGTTTCGGGCAGTTGCAGAAAGTGGCAGCTTCTCTGCTGCCGAGAGTGCTTTGGGCATTACCCGTTCGGCGATTAGCTTGCATATGAGCACACTGGAAAACCGTTTGGGGATGCGTTTGTGCCAGCGTGGGCGTTCGGGTTTTGCCCTGACCGATGAAGGCAAACATATCTTGAGTTATAGCGAGGCGTTGCTGACCTCGATTGAGGATTTTCGCCAGCATGTCAATCGCCTGCATCATGAAATCAAGGGTGAGCTGAAAATCGGCATCATTAATAATCTGGTGACCTTGCCACAGATGCAGATTACCCATGCCTTATCGCGCCTATATCAAAAAGGGCCGAATATTCAGATTCATCTGAGTATGAGTACTCCGATTGAAATTGAAAAAGGCTTAATGGACGGGCAATTGCATGTCGGGGCATTGCCAATGATCAGCCCGCTTTCAGGTCTGGAATATAGTGATTTATATGAAGAAGCCAGTTATCTGTATTGTAGTCATGGTCATGCCTTGTTTCATCATGTTGGGCAGGTGAGCAGTGCCGAGCAACTGAAAAACTGGGATGCCGTGGTACCGAATTATCGGCTATCTCAAAATGCGATTGAAATGCAGCAAGCCTTAAATGCCAAAGCCAATGCCAGTGACCGTGAAGGCATTGCTTTTCTGATTTTAACAGGGAAATTTATCGGATTTTTGCCTGAACACTATGCCAAACACTGGGTTGAACGTGGCATGATGCGTGCGGTTTTGCCTGAAGAAATGCATTATTTTTCCAATATTTGTATCGCAACGCGTAAGGGGCGGCGCGCCAATTTTATTTTGGATCTGTTTTTGCAAGAACTGAAAGTTCAAGCTTAAGTTTTTATTTTATTTGAAGATTTTAAATTTTAAGAAAGAACGGTTGAGATCACAAAAAATTTATAAAGTCGTTGTCGCACATTCAAGGTCATTTCCAAGCATTGCGATTTAAAAACTGAAAAGTTTTTGCGATGCTAAGTGATAATATGTTTCTGTCTCAAGCCACTCGGCTATTTCCCATTCGGGTAAAATCATCGGGATTTGATAGAAGCGGTAACACCATTTTTCCGATGTTACCTTAAAAAAATTATGGCTTGATTTGTTCTAAACCCTGATCTTCAATAATCTGAGTTGCTTGTGGCGATTTCACGAATAGAATCAGTTCTTTTGCGAGTTTTTCATGTTTAGAATTTTTGTCTATACCTGCTGAGAAGACAGTCACTTTTTGATAAGGTGCAGGAATAGGCCCAACTAATTCAACCTGTCCATATTTACCAGTAAACGGTTTAATTTCGCTGATTTGCTGGAACCCAATATCAAATTGTCCTTCTGCAATACGCTTGGCAACCCGATCACCTATCACTTTTTCAGCCTTACTGCGAATGACTTTATATTCGACAGGGGGAAAGCTTGGGAAAACATCCTTTTCAAGATGCGTACCGCTTGCACTGGCAGAGTAACCAATATGTTTTGCATTTAACAAAACTTTTTCGAAATTTTCCGCAGAGCTGATATCGGGTTTTTTAGCTCCTTTTGGAATAGCCATACCAATGCTGGAATTGACTAAAGCGCTTTGAGAATTTGGATTTACATAACCTTTTTCTGCAAGCTTGCTCAGTTCAGGAGCAGCCAGTACCACCACATCAAAACGTTCACCACGATCGAGTCGATTTGGGATTGCAGTTGGCGATGTGCCCATAGATGAACCAGAAGATAGATGAACCGTATGACCCGTTTGTTTCTCAAATATTGGAATGAGTTTTTGCATGGAGGAATAAAATCCACCTGAGCTAATCACTTCAAGTGTATCTGCATTTGCTATTGTTGATCCTAAGCCTAAACCAGCGAAGCAAACTATCGTGAAGAGAGGAGACTTTTTCATAAAACCTCACGTGAATTGAAAGAGAGTCCAGCAGGTAGAACCGAGATCTACCTGACTGTGAATCGAATTTAAAAATAAATTGTCTTAAGTTCTGGCTTTTACAGGTTCAGCTATAGCGTCAGGATGCTTCTGTTTAGAGCCACGACATAAATATAAGCTTGAAAGAAGGCTACATACCGCTGCGAACATGAGCCAGAAAGCTGGTGTGCTGGCATTACCTGTATGTTCGACAAGGAACGTACATGCGATAGGTGTCATGCCCCCAAAAATAGCGGCTGCTAGACTAAAAGCGAGAGAAAAACCGACTGTCCGTACGCGTTTTGGCATGACTTCTGCCAGTGTTGCAACCATCGTCCCGTTGTACATACCAAAGAAAAATGAAAAGTAAGCAAGCGCAATGAGTAAGTTAGAGAAACTGACATCATTTACCAACCAGCTTAAAACGGGATAACTTGTAAAGATACAAAGTACGGTAATTCCGACAAGAACTGGACGACGCCCGATTTTATCTGAGAGTAACCCACCCATAGGCAACCAGAAGAAATTAGATAAACCTACAAATACGGTGGCTAAAAGGCTATCTGTCACAGACATTTCTAAAGTGCGTTTTGCATAAACGGTAGTGTAGACCGTTATAAAATAAAAAGTTGTTGTGGTCATAGCACTCATCAGCATGCCCGCAACAACAATGCGCCAGTTACCCAAAATAGTTCTGAAAATTTCCTTTGAAGTCGGGTGATTTTTTTGAGCTTTAAAGTCCTCTGTTTCTTCTAAGGTGCGGCGGAATATAAAGATTAATGGAATAATCAAGCAACCGATAAAGAAGGGAATACGCCAGCCCCATTCGCCCACTTGCGCATGAGTTAAAATCGTATTTAGCCAATAGCCGAGTAACGATGCAAACACAACGGCAATTTGCTGGCTGCCAGACTGCCAACTGGTAATGAACCCACGATTTTTATCTGTTGCAATTTCAGCCAGATAAATAGACACACCACCAGATTCAACACCTGCCGAGAAACCTTGTAATAAACGTCCAATCACCACTAAAATTGGAGCAAGAATTCCGATGGTTTCATAACCAGGCACAAAGGTAATGAAGATTGTTCCAATCGCCATCAGACTCAATGTGACGATTAAACCTTTGCGTCGACCCACTTTATCGACATAAGCACCAAGAAAAATAGCTCCTAAAGGACGCATCAGAAAACCAGCAGCGAATACTGTAAAGGTCATCATTAAAGAAACATATTCATTTTCAGAGTGGAAAAATTTTGCTGCAATATACGTTGCATAAAAACCAAAAAGAAAAAAATCGTACTGTTCTAAAAAGTTACCACTCGTAACATTCAATATTTTTTTAAAAGTAGCCCAGTGTTTACTATTGCTATCCATAGGAGACCTCCTTGGTCTGACAAAATGGAAACACTCACAACAATCTGAATCTGAGACCGTTTATTCCCTCATATAGATAAAATGAGGTTCAAGAAAAGTCTTCGCGGAGCCATTGTGATGCCTTGTTTCCAGTTCAAACTACACATTTACATTCTGTTAAACAGAAATACATTCACCATTCAAAGGAAAATGTAATCGCAAATGGTCGAGGGGAGTGAGAGCGCAAAGTTAATTGGGTATTTAATAAAACTAATGGGTCTTTAGAAAATGATTTCAGAGCAAGGCCAGTTTTGATTTTGTATCAGTTCTTTAATACAGGCTTTTATTGCTGATTTTGCAGCTAAAGCGGCAGGAGATAACTCATTTTCAGCGAGGCTGACCAAGTAGTTGATTCGTTCAATTTCAGGGTCGATGACTTTAAGTAACTGCAATTTGTGTTTATATTCTTGTAAACAGGCACTACCAGGGCGGATGCTGGCAAGTTCTAGATGAATAAGGCTGTCCATAAGTAAATGCAGGCCATCAATTTCATACACGATATTTAATTGCCCAATCGAATGATCTAATAATTTCCTTAAGCTATGTCGTTGGCGGGGAAGCACTAAGGGGATATCACCGATCTGTTGTGCTTGGATTGTGCCACTGGCGAGACATTCATGCAGCCCATATTTTTCTAGAAATTCCCGTCTTCCCATCAAATACATTTGTTCTTTGACTAAGGGTTGTATTGCCCACTGTTTGTCGATTTCATTGGTAAAGATAATCGCCAGATCAAGCTGACGCGAATTAATGGCTTGAATCAGATTCCCTGATAGTGTTTCAACAATTTCAAGGTGGATATCCGGGTAGCGTTCAGACATTAATTTCATTAAAGGTATGCCTAATAAAGCAGTAATGGTCGGTGGAAAACCAATACTGACATGACCTGAGAGCCTTGCTGAATGTGCGGCATCAATGGCAAAGTTGATCTGTCTGAGAATTAACTGGGAATGTTTTAAAAATGCAATACCAGCGGGTGTTGGAGTTACTCCAAAAGCATTGCGCTGCAATAAACGGATACTTAATTCTTGCTCCAGTTTACTGATTTGTTGGCTAATCGCGGACGCACCAACATCGAGTTTTTGAGCTGCTTTTCCGATGCTTCCTGCTTCAACAACCGTTGAAAAATATTTTATTTGCTTGATTTCCATAATGAATATTTCACTAATTATTCATAAATTATATGCTTATGATGCGGCTAATCCTGTAACGAAGATTTATATTAACAGCGCTGAAGCAAAAGTTATCTTAAAATTATTTAATATGAGCCTGAAGCATTTCCGTAGCGTAAATTTCAATCGTATTCGCCCTCGTAAAAGCAGCCAGTTAACGCGCCCATTTTAGTGACTGAAGCTTCCGAGCAGATTTCATTTTTCACCCATGATGCAGATGATTGTAATTCTTCACCTATACGGGCAAAGTTTTAAGCATGGTTTCAGTGTCAGACACATTCTTCAAATAAACGTAACTCTATTTAAAATTTTTACCCATAGTTTCGCTATTCTATTACGCCACGGGTTTCTCATTTGCTCAATTCAGTTATAAATCCCTTTATCACCATAAAATTGATGTCACTATGATTGTTGATTTATGCATTAGTTGGAAAATTCTAGGCTTCAATTTCCAGTTCCAAAGCCAAATGCGTCATACGGTTTAGTCTGGAAGATAAATCAATATTCATTCTTTTTAGCAGCTTCAAACCAACAATTGGAGACTCCTGACAAAGCTTGTCAAAAGCACTGCAAGATAATTTTAACAGTGTAATTTCAGTGTCAGCATATACATCACAGACATGTGAATTTAACTGCTTGCTAAACAATGCACCCACACCAGCACTGTAACTGGCTAAACGAATCGTCTGTGCATGATCATCAATAATGACACTGACACGACCACGGGTAATAAAATACAGCCCACCTTCATCACAACAGTCTTTACGCAAAATAAATTGATGTGCAGGAAATGAAAACCGTTCCATTCTTCGATTCAAATCAGCGATTTGCTCTGTTGATAGATCTGCCATAATGTCAAATTCAGACAATGGTTTTTCAATTTGTTCCAGATTGGACAATCCCAATGTGTGTAAAAGCTCATCTTCGGCAAAAGCCAGTGCAGAATCATTATCCTCAAAAACACGACCAGAATTTTCAATTTCACCAATACCGATATTACGCAGGTATTTACGGCGCTGCCCGCCAAAAGGCAAATGTGATAACAGCAGTTTTTTGCCAGTCTTGCTCATGCTTTTGTCCAGACGTTTTAATGTCATGGCACCTGTAGTATCGATCATGCCACAATGTTTAAAACTGAGGATAATCCAGTCTGCGGTCAGCATTTCCTTTTCAATTTTTTGAAAGACCGTTTCAACATTGCCAAAAAATAGCGGCCCGTGTAGATCAATATAGGCAATACGCTGAGATTCTTTGAGCAGGGCATTTACTGCTTCCATGCTACGGTCAGTACGGGAACGCATCTGGTCTGGATGCACAACACGACGGATGACGGTTTTGTTGGCATTGTGCAGGAAAACCAGCAGGGTAATGGCCATACCTACGCCAAGCGCAGCCAGAACGCCTTCAAAAACCACCAAAAAGGTGACAAATACCACAATCGCCAGATTGCTCAGTACATCGGTCTGGTTAGATATGGTGCTACTGATCCCGACTTTGCGCAGCAGTTGCTGAGTCCAGCTGTCCATAGAAGATGCTGTTGTAGCAATGACTACACCAGCCATGACTGGCAGTGGTATGGCGGCAATCAGGTCACTCAGACCATAAGACATACCAACCAGCGCAACGCCCATCATGACATTGGCAAAACGTGTGCGACCGCCATTATTATAAACAGCGCGGGTCAGGTTCGGTGAACCACCACTTGGTGTACCGCCAAACAGTGCTGATGCGGTATTGGCACAGCCTTGCACCAATAACTCTTTGTTGCTGTTATGTCGTGTAGAAAACAATTCGTCAGCATTGGAAATACTTAGTAATGACTGGATAGATGAAACCAGTGCCAGTGTTGCTGCTGTGGCAAAGATCGCAAACAGGTGATGCTGAAAGCTGTAACTTTGCATCACATCTAGCGCATTACTCAATTGCGGCACAAAGTGAATCCCTGAAGGTAACTGACCAACGACTGGAACCAGATTGCTGATACCCGTAAATTTTGTTGCAGCGATATAAGCGAGTGTTCCACCGACTAGCCCGACCAAGGCAGAAGGTATTTTCTTAATCAATTTGCTGCTGAATGCGACTAGCAATGCTGACAGGAGCATTAAGCCTAACGACCAGCCATGCACAGGAATTTTCCCCGTTATTTCCTGCCAAACCTGATTTAAGTTTTGTACCCCAAGTCCATTTGGAATTTGTCCGATCATGATTTGTAAGGCAAAACCGTTAATGATGCCTGCCAAAACAGGATAGGGGACAAACTTGACAAACGATCCCATGCGGAACAGCCCAAGTAGGGCTTGCATGATGCCTGAAAGAAATAGGGTAATAATACAAATTACAACCAAGGCTACAGCAGCAGAATTACCAGGGAAATAATCGGAAAAAGAATGGTGACTGGCAATCGAGGCAATCAGACCAGATAAAATAACGGCATGGCTAGTTTTAGGAGAACTGACATGTAACGGCGGTCCGCCAAATAAACCTGAAACAATTGCCGAGCAGACAGCTGCCACAAAGGCTGCCATAATGCCGACCGAAATAAAGTTTGCTCCCAGACTTTGATAAGAGACCACGCCACAGCTGAGAATAATCGGTACAATCATAATTGCACCGACTACACCGCCCATCATATCGCCTAGAAATTTCTGCATTTTCAAAAATGTTTGCGTAACGGAATGTGCGCAATACTAGGAGTTATATTTGAACAACAGATTACAAAATATTGCACTTTTCAATTCATTACAAAAAGTAAAAAGTTAACTTTTGAGTTTTGATAAGCCGTTCACAAGAATCAGATTTAAAAGCGTATTTCTGCAAATTTTATTCTTGGTACTGTTGATGAGCTTGTTACATAAAGTAACAATGAGCGCTTTGGAGTTAAATCATCTCAGTTTAGGGAGATTTTTGAGTGGGTTGATGTGATTTTGAAAAACGCCAATTAAAATTTTATTGATGATATATAAATCAATAACTTATTTTTTTATAATTGAAAACTGCATTGAAATGCCTAATAAAATTTCATTTTTTGCTAAAACGACATAAGACGCTTCTTTTTAGCTTTTAATATTTATTGGATCATCTGTTGTGAATAACCATCCAAATTTTATTGCTTTAAAAAGAAAAATCGTTAAAACCGTGAGTAAGCTCTCACGGTTTTATTTTAAAGAGGGATGATCAACCAGAGAATTGAGCTTTCAATTGATTGGCAAGTTTTAATTATCGTAATTTGGATAATCTGTATAACCTTCAGCCCCTCCACCATATAAAGTTGCAGGGTTTAACTCAGTCAAAGACAATCCATTTTTTAAACGCGTCACTAAATCAGGATTGCTAATGAATAATTTTCCAAAAGAAAATAGGTCAGCTTCATTCGATTGCAAATGGGCATTCGCAAGTTGTAGATTATAACCATTATTGGCTAAATAGGTCTGTTCAAAACGGCTACGAATAGCAGTGTAATCGAAGGGTAAAATATCACGTGGTCCGCCTGTAGCACCTTCAACGACATGTAAATAGACGATTCCTAGTTGGTTAAGCTGTTCAGTAATGTAATTGTACTGAAGTTGAGGCTCACTGCAGCTGATCCCATTGACAGGGGATACAGGAGATATGCGTACACCTGTGCGTTCAGCACCAATTTCTCCGACTACGGCTTGAACCACTTCAAGTAATAACCGAGCCCGATTTTCGATAGATCCACCATATATATCAGTACGTTGGTTGGCACCATCTTTTATAAACTGTTCAAGTAAATAACCATTGGCAGCATGGATTTCAACACCGTCAAATCCAGCAGTAATCGCATTTGCTGCCGCTTGGCGAAAATCCGAGACAATGACTGGAATTTCGTGTAATTCCAATGCTCGGGGTTCGGATACTTCAGTAAACGTATTATTTACAAAAGTCTTTGTGTTTGCCCGAATGGCTGAGGGTGCTACAGGGCTAGCTCCATTAGGCTGCAAATCAATATGGGAAATTCGCCCAACATGCCATAATTGAACAAAAATTTTTCCACCTTTGGCATGTACAGCATCTGTTACTTTTCGCCAAGCATCAATTTGTTCCGAAGTATATAACCCAGGGGTATCTTGGTATCCTTGGGCTTGTGGAGAAATTTGAGTTGCCTCAGAAATAATAAGTCCTGCGCTAGCACGCTGAGCATAATAATCAGCAGCAAATTCGCTTGGTACTAGCCCTTTTCCTGCACGGTTACGAGTCAACGGAGCCATTACAATGCGATTGGCGAGTTCAATATTTCCTAATTGATAAGGACTAAAAAGAGTTTTGTCTGTCATGTTATACCTCTAATATAATAATGTTGATGAACTAAAAATAAGTGTTTGTAAAATTTGTTATCAGGTCTGTATAGGGCATCGAAAATAAGGCACATGGTTGTAGTATGCGCATATAACTTTCCATCAGGCCCTACTATTCGCCCTTCAGCAGTCGCTGTTTGACGTCAGACATGGACGATTTTCCCTCTGCTCATAGAGGCATTGCATCTGTCAATGCCCGTACTGATTCACTTTGAGTTTGTCGATTGATATTCACTATTTGTGATCTAAGCAATAATGCTTTGATGTTTTACACCATTGCTTAAAATAGGGATGCGGGTTTGATCTGAAGTTATAATTTGACTAACAGAATCTAACAGTTGGATTTGATCAAGTGATAATACAACATCAATTGCACCTAAATTACTTTCTGCTTGCTGTAACGATTTTGGTCCAATAATCGGAATGGTTCCGTGTGTACCTGCCCAAGCAATTGCCACCTGATCAGCAGAGGCATTTAATTCACCAGCAATCGAAAGCACTGCATCTAAAATTGCTGTACGTTGCATCGAGTTTTCTTGCTGAAAAACTTTACCGCCAAAGCCGTCTTCGCGACCTTTTTCTCCTTTACGATATTTACCCGTGAGCATCCCCCCACCTAAAGGGGACCATGTCACCATCCCTAATCCTAGTGCTTGAGAAGCGGGAATTAGGTCTGCTTCAGGCTCACGATAAACTAAACTGTGCTGGAATTGGGTTGCTGCAATCGGCACTGTATTTTTAAGTTCTGCAATAGTTGCTGCACGAGAAAGACGCCATGCTGGAAAATTTGAGAGTCCAGCATAGAGAATCTTTCCTGCACGTGCCAAATCTTCTAGCCCTCTTAGAATTTCTTCGCTAGGTGTAACATTATCAGGGTGGTGTACCCAGTAAAGATCAATATAATCCGTTTTTAATCTGCGTAAACTTTGCTCAACCGAATAAAGCATTGCTTTGCGGCTATTTCCTTTATGCAGTTGATTGGTGTCATGCGAAGCACCATCGGAAAATTTAGTGGCTAAGACAACCTCGTGACGAATGCCTTGTAATAAGTCACCCAGAATTTGCTCTGATTGCCCAAATTGATAAACATCGGCCGTGTCTATGAAATTACCACCTGCATTCAAATATGCATCCAGTATTAATTTAGCTTCTTCTGGTGAGGAACCATACCCCCAGCCAGTACCGAAGTTGCCAGTGCCTAAAGCAATTTGTGAAACATTTAAACCTGTTTGCCCAAACAATTGATAATTCATGTTTATCTCCATTCTTATTCAGAAATTTTTAAAACGACTTTGCCTTTTGCCCGTCCAGTATTTACATATTGGAAAGCATTTTTAATCTCGCTAAATTCATAAGTTTTATCGACTACTGGATTTATTTTCCCATACTCAACTAACTTTGAAATTTCAGATAACTGTTGGCCATTCGGCTGCATAAACAGAAATGAATAGGTAATATCGCGTTTTTTTGCTTTATGACGAATGGACCAACTTAAAAGCGGAATAACACATTTGAGGAACCGGTTCGCTTTGATTGCTTCAGCAAAAGCACGATCAGGCGGACCAGAAATACTGATAATACGACCACCACGTTTAAGAATATTCAGAGACTTCTCTAAAGTTTTTCCCCCTTGCGTATCTAAAACTACGTCATAGTCGTTAAGTACTTGCTCAAAATCAGTCGTTTTGTAATCAATGACCGTATCTGCACCTAATGCCTTGACCCAGTCCATATTTTTTCCACTTGTCGTAGTCGCGACAGTTGCACCTAAATGTTTGGCAAGTTGAATCGCAATTGATCCGACACCCCCTGAACCAGCATGAATCAATACTTTTTGGCCTACTTTAACATTCGCAATTTCGACTAAAGCTTGCCATGCAGTCAACGAAACAAGTGGAAGAGACGCTGCCAGTTCCATAGAAATATTTTGAGGTTTGAGTGCAAGTGATGATTGCTGTACGACCGTGTATTCGGCAAATGCACCATTCAGATCTGTCTTTGCATAGACTTCATCTCCAGCTTTAAACTGGTCAACATTTGCGCCAACTTGAACCACTGTACCTGAGAAATCATTGCCTAAAATAAAAGGAAATTGAACGGGTAGAATTGCCTTAAATTCACCTTCTAAAACTCTTAAGTCGAGTGGGTTAATACTTGCTGCATGTACTTTAATGAGTACGCCATTTTCTGTTAGGGCGGGTTTGGATTGTTCGCCCAGTTGTACATCATTGGTATTACCGTAATGGGTAATGTAGGCTGCTTTCATTGTAGGATCTCTATTTTTTGAATTTTGTTTTAACGTTTTATAGGCATCATTAAACTTTCAAGCTGCGTTGAATTAATTTATCAAAGACCTTTACTGGGGCAAATTTTCGTAAATTCTTTAAATGTCTTGCTGTCGTGCCTGAGGTATAGCGTGGCAGTATATTCTGACTGTTGATTACGGCTAAAATGGTGTTGGCAACGATACTAGGATCATCGGAATTGCGAATTGTCTCTATCATTTGTTGATGCAATTTCTCACGAATTTGCTCATAAGCTGTGACTTGGGCATCTGCTTTAAGTAAGTTCATTCCTAAAGAAGTATTGGTATAAGCAGGTTCAATGAGTGACACGCGAATCCCGTGCGATCTTAACTCATGGTCTAATGATTCTGAATAACCCTCAAGCGCATGTTTTGATGCCGAATAAAGTGCGCCAAAAGGCATTGGTACAAGCCCAAGAATTGAACTGATATTTAAGATTAATCCAGACTGTTGTTGGCGCATTAAAGGAATCACTGCACGAGTCATTCTAACAGCGCCAAAAAAGTTAGTTTCAAAAATAGCTTGAGCTTGCTGCATAGAGCTTTCTTCAGCACCAGCAGGCGCAATAGCAAACCCTGCATTATTGATCAGTACATCAATATGTCCTTCAGTTGAAATCACTTTTTCTATTGCTTGAGCAACAGAATCTTCTTGATTTACATCGAGTTCAATCATTTTAAACTTATATTTCGATGCATTATTCGCACGTCGGCTTGTACCATAAACAGTAAATCCTTCAGCATGTAAAAGCTCTGCCGTCGCTAAACCTATACCTGAAGATGCACCTGTAATCAGAACTACTTTAGCAGCCATACCATGTTCCTTAATCGAATAGTGAGAGGTTATTGCTTGAGCAGTTTTCCTCGTTTTCATCATCATAATCTAAAAATAAAATAGTTACTACTAAAAAGATAGTGACTATTTAAAATTACTCCTGTATTGTTGGTATTAATTTGATAGTTACTATGTGTTGTCATCAAAGGTAGTGCGTCGACCAACCCGAGATACGAATGAATCAGTGAAATTAGGATTTTTATTCTTAGGCTGGTTGTTTAGATACAAAGCTTATTTTAGGAAATGAATTATGAGTAATTTGCTCAAAAAGAGCCTGTTTTCAATGACCCTTGCGTTAACAAGTTCAGTTTATGCAGATGTAAATACAGCGATGACCCCGAATTCAGAAGTAACCGTAATGGTAGAAAAACAATATCAATGGATTAATGTTCCAACTCAATTTATCTCAGCAAATGGTATTAACTTCGCATACCGAGAGTATGGACAGCAAAATGGCGGCACACCTGTGATCTTCTTAAATCATTTAGCTGCGGTGCTAGATAATTGGGATCCACGAATCATTGACGGTATTGCAGCAAAACATCATGTTATTGTTTTCGACAATCGTGGTGTTGGAGCTTCTACTGGGGAACCAGCACAGTCAATTGAACAAATGGCAGATGATGCGATTACTTTTATTCAAGCGAAAGGATTTAAACAAGTCGATTTATTTGGCTTTTCGATGGGGGGAATGATTTCACAGGAAATTGCTCTTAAACAACCCCAATTGATTCGTAAAATGATTTTATCGGGAACAGGCCCCGCTGGTGGAACTGGAATCAGTACAGTTGGACGAGTTTCAAATTGGGATTTAGTACGTGGAATGGCGACTCGCCAAGACCCTAAAGTCTATTTATTTTTTACTCGTACAGACAATGGCAAAGCTGCTGCAAAAGAATTTGTGCAACGCATCAATGAACGTACTGAAAACCGTGATAAAGAAATTACGATTTCTGCGTATCGTGCTCAGCTTAAAGCATTAAAAAAATGGGGTAATAAGAAACCTGTCGATCTCTCCGTTATTCAACAGCCAGTATTGGTGGCGAATGGGGATCATGATCGTATGGTTCCAACGGTAAATACCTATGACTTGGCAAAACGCCTCCCTCATAGCTCACTCATCATTTATCCAGATGCAGGGCATGGGGGAATTTTTCAGTTTCATCAAGATTTTGTAAAACAATCACTCACGTTCTTGGCTAAATAAGAACTTAAATTTAGGACAATGACGATGACAACAATTACACACCAAACAGCCAGCAACTAAAACGCATGGGTAAAGGTAAAGGTCCATAAACCTCATGAAAGTGGTTTATGGACCTTTATTAAATCGATTTTACGTAGTTGTTGGGGAACGTACCACCCAACGGGCACGCCCAAAATAACCTATTTACGTTACATTAGCCCAATAAAAAGCACTCCAATTGAGTGCTTTTATCTATTTAAATTATTCGCTATTTTTGACTAATTGGACGGGTACCAATTTCGGCACCAGTTATTTGATCAATCACAATTGGTTTAATTTCAGTGCCTTGTTCTGCATCAATGAAAGTCACCATTTTCTCAGGTTGTTCATAGGGTTTATATTTTTTGCCCCATGCGCCTATCACAAATAAAACAGGTAAAAAGTCTTTGCCAGCTTGAGTGAGTACATATTCTTCACGTGGTGGGTGTTCTGAATATTGTCGTTTTTCGAGTAAGCCTTCATCGACTAACACAGATAAACGTTTAGTGAGCATTGTAGGAGCAATGCCTAAGCTTTTACGAAACTGGTCAAATCGAGTAAAACCTGCATGAGCATCTCGTAATATCAGCATACTCCATGCATCACCAAGAACTGAAAGACTTCTAGCGATTGGACAGACCTCAAGACTGGTATTTTTACTCATAAGAATTAATAAGTTTAATTGTAACTACTAAATGAATAGTAACATGTTTTCTTCATCAGGCATACGTTATTAAAATGATTAGAGGCTGTACTAGATTGGCACTGTCTTAATCTAGTACAGCCCCAATAAGAATATGCAGATTATGAAATTCTGTCTCTTATTTAAAGATCTTTTGAAAAATTATCATCATTAAAAAAAGTCCATCTATGTAGATGGACTTTTTTCAAGGAAGTTTTATTTATCGCTAAAGAAAACTTAGATGTCGTCTTACCGAAAAACGACAGTTGAAATTTCCTTGGTGTTCTCTATAAATCAATTGTTTAAATTTTGATGCGACAATTGAAAACTGCATAAAACGACGGTTGAAATTTCCTTTTTTCCTGTAAACGACAAATGAAATTTCCTTTTTTAAACTTCTTATTTTGTCAGTAGCCATGTCACTATCCCCCTTTAAATGAACAAATGCTCTTTTCTTATAGACTATCGTTGTTTGAAAGAAAGCAACCAGTTACTGAAGAACAGCTTCCGAAAGACTTTTATGTGTGGTCTGATGAGAAGAAGAAGTTTATTAAAACTGAAACGCTTATATAGATGAAGAGGATGATATGAAATACTGCTGGGAAGTTATAGCAGGTTTAGAAGCCCCCTGTCATTCCACACAAGAAACAATACGAAGCCATGGAAATACAAAAGAGCGATGAATGAATTGTTTAAAACGATCAAATGTCTATGAGGAATAATGTGGAAAAAATGGTCTGTGTATCATCAGAGAAGTTCGGTGGAAACCAAGATGCACTGCATAAAATTATTAGGTTGAAAACTAAGCGCAAGGAACTTTCAATGTCAGGTGAATGAAATCCATACTGGTATAGCAGTATTAAATAGGTTCATGGAATCAGGCAGACCTTACACCCGGGTTATATCTTAAATCTACGTTGTTTAGAGGAATTTTAACTTTTACCAAGTTGTTTGATATTTAAATTGTGAAATATAATATAAAACAATAATTTGTAATTTTTATCTTGAAAATTAATGTAGAGAATCACTACCAGTATATTTTGTACTCTTGAAATATATGTTTTTAACACAATATAAAAAACGATTTTGATAATTACGAATATATAATGGCTATATTACAACAACCTGAAGCGGAAAAATCACCACCAGAAATATCAGAAAAAATTAAAATTTTATGCTTAAACGGTGGCGGTGTCCGTGGCTTATTCACGATTAGTCTACTAGCAGAAATAGAGACCATCATAGAAAAGCGTGAAAATCGAACCGATGTAAAAATTGGTGATTACTTCGACTTAATTACTGGTACTTCAATCGGTGGTATTTTGGCACTTGGTTTGGCAAGCGGTAAGAGTGCCCGTGAGTTATTGGAAAAATTTGAAAGTAGTGCTGCCAGTATTTTTCCATTAGATCGTTTCAGGTGGAAGAAGTTTTGGACCCTTTTTCGTCCTATCTACAAAAGTGAACCTCTATACGAAACTGTCAAAAGCATGATCGGTGACACAGTTAAATTTGAAGATTTAGAACGTCGTGTGATGATTACATCACTAAATCTTTCTACAGGAAAACCAAAGTTTTTTAAAACTCCGCATAATCCTAATTTTAATTATGACCGTGAGATCAGATTGATTGATGCTGCAATGGCAACATCAGCTGCACCGACCTATTTTAAACCACACCTCATCGAAGATACTGGACATTATTTTGGTGATGGTGGTTTGGTCGCAAACAATCCTAGTTTCATTGGGGTGCGTGAAGTTCTGATTGATATGAAAAATGATTTCCCGAATGCAAAACCCGAAGATGTCTGTGTCTTGAACATTGGGACATTGAGTGAAAACTATTGCATAGGCCCCAAAGCCCTTTCTAAAAAATGTAACAAGGGCTATTTGGGGTTATGGGGCATGGGTGAGCGTTTAGTTTTGAGTACTATGACTGCAAACCAACATTTGCAACGATTCATGTTAATTCGTGAGTTTAAAGTCATGGGAATTGAGAAAAATTATGTTGAAATTGATGAGACGATTCCAAACGAAGCTGCTGCCGATATTACGCTTGATAATGCTTCTGAAAGTAGCCTGAGGCAACTTAAAGGTATGGGCAAAAAATTAGGTGCTGAAGGCTATACTGAAAATGAGGAATTACGCAAATTTTTCCTGAAACCAACCAAACGATTTAACACTAATGCATAATTATTACAGGAAAATGCAACATGACTTGGAATTTTCATAGTTATTATACCAATCGTGATACTGGTTTGATCGGTCAGCTAATCCTTGATGACCATGAGAAAAATGCACTCAAGGCATTACGTCAAATCGTACGTGAACGAACACGGGATGTTTTTGACGAAGCTAAGCAGCTTGTTAAGTCATCTAAGCAGTACTACTCAGCTTTATCATTTCGTACTGAGTTTGTTGGTACTCATTTCAAATTTCTTTCAGCAGATGATCAAAAGACTCTATCTGAACTTATTATGGATTTGTCAGATGATCTAAAGGCAGAATTTATGAAGATCAGCCCTCGTTTTTGGACACAGGGTAGCTTCATGTATGACACATTGAATCGTCCATATAAATCTACTCAAGAAATGGACATTGATGATGGTACATATCTGCCAATGCAATTCTTTGAAGATAAACCAGCAATTGGACATCAACTTCTATTACTCTTGGTAGATGCTTCTCTTCAATCTTTAGCTTTTGAGCATTCTGGGTGGGCATTTGAAGCGAAGGAAACTTGTGGTCGCATTAATATCCCAGCAAAAAGCGTCCATATAGATGTACCGATGTATGCCATTCCTTTTGAGAAATTCATTGAAAAAGAGGAGCTAATCAGAAAGTCTGCTGCCTCTCAGATCTTTGGTGAAATGTACGACAGCGTTTCAGCTGCCGACCATGCTCTCTATGATCAAATTGAAACTGACTGTGTAAATCTAGCTGTACGCAAGGACGATGCAAAATGGATTAAAAGCGATCCTAAAGATGTCCATTTGTGGTTCCAAGATGCGTGTCAACGTACTGGTCAGCATCTACGAAAAGTTTGCCGCATTCTTAAAGCATGGCGTGATGCTGGTGATTGGCAAGAGAGTAATGGTCCATCATCAATTTCTTTAATGGCAGCGGTGGTAGACATCTTGGACCGTACTACTGTAGATCCGAAAGATTTTGGATTATTGATGCTGACGGTTGCAAGAAAACTTCCAGATGCTTTCCACAATGGCGTAGAGAGTCCTGATGAAAATGATGATCGCCCTTTGTTCCCTCCATACTATGAGCATGAACCTAAGCACAAAGAAGTCATGCAAAAGCTAGAGCAATTGGTTGATTCACTCGAATCCGCATACGCTGTACATACCAAGCAAGATGCTTTAGATATTCTCAATGGAGAGTATGGCGATCGTGTTCAGGATCTAAGTCTTATTGTGTCTCAAGCAGCAGCTCCTGCCTACGAAAGTACTCCATTAAAAGCTAAAGAAGCCGCTATCATCAGTACTTCAATGAAAAGTGGTTGATTGAGTGTCGGAATTACATGCTGTGATGCTTGGCTGTGGGTATGAATACCTGACAGCCAAGCGACGAAAGAAATATGAAGCTCTATCTTCAATTGCAGAAAAATATCCTATTTACCTAAAAGAGTTCTCAACTTCTGCGGGGATATTCACTATTGCCCTAGAAATAAACTATGACGTTTATACAATTTTGCCATGGGCGCACATCATCAGTAAGCCATCACAGTTTGATGGCATGCTACTCCCTCATGTCAATAATAATGGGAATCTTTGCTACGTTGAACAAATGGAAGCTGATTGGGACCCGAATGATCTTGGTAATCTATATAGGACTATAGATCACCAAATCCAACGCACATTAGATAATTCAATTGAATCTTTAAAGAACGGCAAAGTAGATCAGGTTGAACTTGAGGGTGAATTTGTAGCTTACTGGAAAGCTGAACGACTTACCTATGCTCTGACTGACCTAAACTCATTGAGTGGTGAAGTTGCTTATCTGACTCGAAACACTACTAAGGACGGTTCTAAACGTACTGAATCCTTATTGTTTGGACTCCAAGATAAAGACATTCAAGAAAAATGGCTTAGCCAAAGATCACTTGAAGAAACTGACAGCCGGAAACTTAACGTTTTTTGTCTTACGGTTAGGCCTACCAAACTTTCTGGTGTTCATTGGCCACCGAAAGATGCTAAGGCTCTATTTCAATGGTTGTCTAAAGTAGACCACAATGCCAAAGCACATTTGGTTCAGTATTTTGTAGACCATCCTACGACTAAACATCATTTGATCGTATTGGATGTAGATAAACAAGATACGTTCGGGGTGGTACTCGAACTGAATCTAAAAGCAGTACAGTTTACGACTTACGCAAATCCAAGAAAAAAAGGTAAAGGGGCAAGAAAACTTGATTTAGAAAGAGCAAGTAGCGTTCTCATGGGCAAATTCGCTTTTAATAAATTCCAAAGAATTTCATTTGAAAAATCGGATAAAGATACGATCCTCTCACGCAATAGATCTAGACCTGAGATTGGTGATCTTCGGACAAAGCGTATCGCTTTAATTGGCTGCGGAACGATTGGTGGGTATGTGGCTGAGCTATTGATTCGTGCTGGTGCCAGTATGGGAACCAAAAGTTTAGATTTATATGATCATGATACCTACGGTCCGCACAATTTTGGTCGCCATACATTGAGTAGCAGAGACTTCGGTAAGTACAAAGCAGTAGCATTGAAAGATAAGCTTATTGATTCAACCCATCTCACGGCAAATGTTGAAGCTCATAAATATGGGTTTCCTATTATGAAGTCTTTCCTATCACATTATGACATTGTGATTGATGCCACTGGTCGAGGGCCTGTATCAAAACGCTTAGCAAAAGTGATCCGACAGATTGATACTAAGGATAGACCTATTATTGTTCATGGATTTAATGACGGTAACGGTATCGCATCAAAAGTATTCATTGATAGCTCAAATGGTTGTTATAACTGTCTGTGCAGTGATCCGGCTTTCTATAAAAATGGTACTGATATTCGTTTTGAGAAGCTATTAAATGTTAACCAAAAGAAAGTGTCATGTGGTAATACATACACACCTTATGATGCAGCAGTCAGTGTTATGACAGCAGCATTGATACAAGAAGCAGTTTTATCCACTTTAGAACACGAAAGAGACTGGAATTATAAGGAACATATTTTCATGGGTAGTCGCACTAAAAAGCCGACTTGGATTAAAAAACAAGACTTTTGTGACATATGTAATGGTCGATAAAGAACTCGTTTTCAAAGCTCTAGATGAATCCTTAGTCGTAATCTCAACTGAGGTAGCTAATATATTGCTCTCATACCGCCAAATAAGCGATTCTAGCCCCGAAAGTGCTGGAGTGCTGATTGGTGAACGTAGAGGCGTTCATATCGTCTTTAAAATGCTATCAGTACCTAGTCGCTGGGACGTTAGAAGTCGATTTATGGTAGATCGAGTGAGTCTGCATCATCAAAAGGCCGTTGATGATGCTTTCAAAAAGAGTGATGGTGAATGGCAGTATTTAGGTGAGTGGCACACGCATCCAGAAGATGTGCCAAAACCATCTATGACAGATTACACCAGTTGGCATAAGAACCTCAAATCAGAATTACCACTGATTTTGATTATTGTTGGACGGACTCACTTTTGGGTGGGGAGGAAAATAAAAGACAATATTGAAGTATTAAAACAGTTATAAAGTTTTTATGACTTATACATTTTCTACTAGAAATATTCATTTTGAATTATTGATTAGAGTATGAAAAAGCCGATTTTAAATAGGTAACGTGTATCTAAAATTTTGGTGGCTATTCAATTATGGAATTATACAATATTTAGTAGAGTTGAATTCTCACTCATAAAAAGTAGCACCTCCATTACCTACTGATTTACAAGCGTGGAGGAGTTCTTATGAATATTTTCATAATGAACAAAATATTGATAAAATTCTATGTGTAATTTGGGGATTGGAAAAAGATTGGATTAGAATTTATAAATAAGGATAATTGTTCTTATTTTATAAAACTTTGATATTTAAAAATTTAACAGATATAAGCTTTAAACTGATATCATAGGTCTATATTTTCTATAAGCCCCTTGTTGCTGTGAGATAAGTGGTAAACAATGGTACATATGTACAGGTCTTCTCATGTCTTTATTATTTGAATCATCGATATATCATTCGCTGGAAGAAATTTCTTTAAATAGTAATGAAAGTTTTTCAGGCTTGGGAATAGTATATTACTATAGTCTTGATAATCTCCCATTCATTAGTTTGCATAAAATGAATTTATCTCTCGATCTGCAATCTATAGATTTTATAAAAATAATGCAAGAAATATCAAAAAAAACATCTGTTTTTCATGATGGTTTTCATTTCTTTGATATTAATTCATCTAAAATTACTCATATTTCTCAATATATATCACCAGTATTGTCAGGAGTAAATGAAAAAGAGATTGATAAAGTTACTCCTTGTGGTGCACGTGAAATGACTGCTTTTTTAACTTCTTATATAAAAGGAGTATACTGCGTTGGTTTAGTCAGTATAAATAAAAAAATAAAAATTTTTAAAGATGGGGAATTGGTTTATCAAAAGGATGGTATATGAATTTTATAGTGTTAACATTTGAAGAATTAAAAAAAGTAATTTATATTTTTTTAGGAATTGGAATTATATGTTTTTTTATTTTAAATTTACCTTTTTTAGAAAAATATAATTTATCTATTATTCAGATGGTTTCAACATCAATAACAATATCTTTCTTTATTTTAGGTATTCTATTAACTTCAATAATATTTAAAAATAAAATTTTATCTAAAATAATTGGTAAGCCTATAGTGCATGGCTTATGGAAGGGTGAGCTTCAAAGTAACTATCAAATAGGTGGTAAACAAATTCCCCCCATTGAGATTTATTTTTATATAAAACAAACATTTTTGTTTACGACTATAAAATCATTTACTTCTAATCAAAAATCTGAGTCTGTGATCGCAGCTTTATCATACGATTCAACTGCAGAGAAAATTAAATTTTTGTATACTTATACTTTATATAGAACAAAAAATAGCGAAAATAAAATGACCTTTGGTAGTGGTGATTTAAGTTTAATTAATAATAGTAATAAATTGGTGGGGATATATTGGACTAATGAAAATACGCGTGGTGAAATAGAGCTAAAATTAATAGATAGAGATTGTAATAGTATTGATTCATTTGAGATGGCTTGTTTCCATTATAAAAAAATTTGTAGTTCTGGAAATATTTAGAATTCTAAGGTTTAAAGTGATTTTTTATTAATTAGTAATAGCAGGTTATTTTTTCAGGGGAATTTTTTTGATATTTTATTTAAACCAATAGTTTAAGTTTTGATATGACAATTAAAAACTACATAAATTGCTTGAAAGAAAGCAATCAGTTACTGACGAATAGTTCGTGATGAGTAGGCAAGAGTTGATGAATTAAGGGACACACCTAATATCCATAACCTTTTTCTTTTAGGTAAAACACATCTGTTTTTTTAAATAGTTTAACTATATTTTTACTTCCAAATGCATAAGGTGAAATAAGATTTTGACTAACTAAATTGGTTATATGTGAGTGTGGCATACCAAGAAAATCACTTGCTTCTTTTCCAGTAAAAAAATCTTTTTTTATTTCTAAAATTTTGTAGATATCTTCCTTTTTAACTAATTTCCAAATACAAAGGTCTATTATTTCAATAAAACCAGTTACAACCCAATATTTATAAAACCAATTTTTTGGAGAATTTGTGATTTTAATGGCATCTGCTACAGATATGTAGTTTTGATTATTTATTTTATTTAATAAATTGGTTAAGGATTCATCTTCAATTCTAAAACATTTAGAGGGAGGGGTGCAGTCTAATTTTAAAATATTAGACTTAACTAAATATTTTATTTGATATTTATCTACTTTTAATAATTCTGAAACTCTAAGTAATTCTTTGCTTTTCATTTTTGCAAGATAACCTTCCATAGTGCGACTTGGTCGGTTATATACAGTTGAGTACACTAATCTAGATGTAATATGTTGAATATCTTGACGTAAGTAAATGTTTATAGGTGTATCATCAATAGATGGACCAAATTTTGGAAAAATCCCTAAGGATAAAAGTTTGCTGTAAAGATTAGTGGTGGGAACATTTATGGATGCTGCTAAACTGTGAACTGTAATATATTTTTTGTTGAAAATTTTTACATTTTTTAATTTTGTAACAGTAGTTTTTCTTGAATTAAAAGTAATTATTTCTAAATTAAATATTTTTGATTTTTTTAATAAAATACAACTTATCCGGTAATCTATAGATAGTAATTTTGCTAATTTTTTAGCATCACAATATATATTAGGTAATTCATTTAATTTTAATAATTTTTTTTTGTTGATAATATAATTTTCAATTAATTTAGATGATATTTTTGAAGTGGAGTCAAATTCCGGAAAATAATTTTTTCTAAAATTAGTTTTACATATCTTTAAAGCAATACAAGCAGTTCTTTGTGAGAGTAAAATATTGTGATAATTATAAATTTTATTTTTTCTATAATTTTTAATTTCAGATAAAATTTTTTCATGTATATGAGAAATATCTTGATAACAACTAATAAAGTAAATTGCTAATATTCTAGGATGTGCTAAAGAGGAGTTGTTATTGATAAAATTTAAAAAATAAGTTTTATAATCTTCTATTTTCTTAAAAAATAGGTAACCTAATACTATGTTTGGAATAGGGAGGTACAAATCTTTAAAATTTTTTCTGGTATTATTTATAATATCAAAAAATGATTTTACTTTTTTTAAAAAAAATAAGTCATTTTTTTCAATAATATCTATTAACCATAGGTTTGCATTAATTTCAATAGGTGAAATTTCTTCATCTTGATGAATTTTTTGAAAATCGTAATCACAATAATTGCAAATATTAATGGTATTTCGATTGGAATCTAATGGTGATTTACATTGTGGACAATTTTCTAAAAGCTTAGATTTATGTTTAGTACAAATGGTTAAATATTTAACCATCCAGTTGATTTTTAAATAGTTATTTTCTTTTATGCAATAGCAACAAAGCTTACTTCCATCAGGAGACAGAAAATTTTCATAAATAATCATGTTGTTATAAAACTTTTTAATTTTTTTTGTTGGTCCATAGTTTGATGGTGCTAATATTTTATAGTTTTCATTTAGAGATAGATTTTGAAGGACAATTCTAAATTTTTCAGTGTCAAAAAAATATGAGTTTAATGATGTAGTATAAACATTTATACCATAAGCTTTTAATAAGCTTGAGGTTGTTCTGTAACCATTTCTTCCTGTAGCCCTAATGATGAGGCTGGCAGCTGATTCATCTTTGAATGGTTTTGGTATGTAAATAAGTGTCATATTAACTCCAAAATCAAGTTAGGAATTTTTTTAAGTTATTGATACTCATTGTGAAAGGATTAGTCTCAGATAGTCTGACATATGCTGTAATATCAGTATCCCAAGCTCTTTTAAGGTGCTCAATCGTTATTGATGGTGATCCTTCTTCGAATGCAAATTGAACCGCATCTTTGATAATACTCATTACATAATCATGATAACCAGCAGTTGCTATAAAGATCCTTAATACCAATTCATCATCTGAAAGCTTTAAGGATTTTACTTTTAATTTATCTTGGATAAAACGGTCAACTTCTTGTAAAAATGGTTTTATATGAACATGATTTTCGTCATTTTTAATTGATAATGGATGTATATAATATTTATTCTTAAAGCGTCGGCCTTGCTGGCTGTCTCTTTCAAAAATTCCTACATACTCAGGTAGCGAGACTAAGCAAATACAGATTCTATTTTCATCACTCAATGTCTTAATCCAATTTGCTATATTCTCGTTTGATTTGTTGTTTTTAACTTTTGAAGACTCTGTAGAGTAAATATGGTGAAATTCATCAAATATTATTAGTTCAGTTTGACTTTCTTTCAACTTAGTATTTAGGCGAAATGCACGATCTGCTCGTGTTCCAAAAGACGGATTAATATCATTAAGTTTATGAAGCATTAAGATGGATAATGAGTCGATTGTACTGCCTGCTGGAATTTGTATATAAAATGCTGGGTTTTTATGAATTGTATAACTTTCATATTCTATTAAGCTTGGCTTAAACTCTTGTAAAACTTTTTTGCAAATAGTAGTTTTTCCTAGTCCACCTTCGGCAATAAGCATACAACTTGTAGCTTTAGTGGAAGAGGTAATAGTTCTTTTCCAGCATTGCTTTATTCCTTCCACTGCATTCCTATATTCAGTATGCTGGATAATACAATGATCAAACTCAGCCAGCTTATAGTATAGTTCATCGTTCATCATCAGGCTCCAATACTTCATAACCAAAAGTTTCAAAATCTCCAAAATCAATATCTTTAATGATTTGCTTTTGTATATCGGTAGCTATTGGCTGTAATTCGGATAATGTCGGAGTCCAATCCTCCACAGTTTTTAAAAAAGATTTTGATTTTTTTTTCTTTTTATTACTTTTGATATCTTGTTCAATTAATTGACGTAGTTTTATTCGTGCAAAGACATTTACTTCAGATGGGAAGTTTTCCATATCATCTAATTTTAGCTTTTTTTTGATTAACTTTGCTGCTTCATGCTCTTGTAGTGTTAACTTATTTGTATAGTCTGGTTGTGTGGAATTTGCTTTGATAATTGTTGAATCGGGAAGATGAACATAAACATAACTTAGATCTGATTCATCAACCAAAACTATAACTTGATCAATACCTTTAATTTCATAAGTTTTCAAAGCATGTGAATAATAATACAAATAATTATAAAGTATCCGCCCACCATTTAGTGTCCGTGAATAAGGTATTCGACAAAGCATATCTGCTTCGTAGTCAGTGACTCCTTTGATATAGGTCTTTGAAATCTCTTGGTTCCATAATGAAATAGGCACTCTTTGTAAGCCTGAGTGTAATGTATGATGATATATATTGATCCATTCTCTTATATACAGTTCAAGCTGTTCAAATGTAATACTTGCAAATTTAGATGAGTCATATTTTTCGCGATCCTTCGGTGATGAAAATGTCGTTCCAGGTATTTTTTGAATCAATCCATGAGCTAAATTTTTAAAATAATTTTCTATGTAAGCTTTATTGTCTGGGGTTTCCAGTTGTGCGGGGATTATTGTAATTCCCAAATTTTCACATAATCTTAAAAAAGAATGGTTCATATTTTCGCTGCCATTATCTGGTACGATCATGGCTGGAATTCCACCCATTTGATTATGCAATGGACGTGTAATCATGTCTTTCAAAGCTTGTAAGCTTGTATATGAATTTGCAGAGCTTTTTGAAATATAGAATCCGACAATTACTCTCGTATATGTATCGATCGCAATAGTTACGTTTGGTCTGCTATCGACCTCAAGTGTTTGATTATTTAGTACGATTATGTCTAATTTATGTGAATCAATTTGTACAATGTGCATTAATCCTTGACAAATAAAGCTTTCGCCAGCAGCTCGTACAAGTTGCTGTGCACTTCTATAGCCATTTTTTGACCTATCTTTAGTGTAAGGGTCACTAAACGCCTTTATAAATCTTTGAATTGAACGTAGTGTATATTTGTCTTCTATCTTATAGTCTATATTGTTTTTAACTAAGAGATTAGTAATATTATCATCTATATCTTGCGCAGTGCGTAATGTTGCTTCAGTTTCACACTTTATAAATGATTGTTTTAAAAAATCTAGAATAAAGAATTTTTTTCGTGGGGTGAAATTTCCTTTTCGGTTGTCAATTAAACAATCAATTTGATAACTATTTTTCTTAAATATTCGAATCCAATTCGATAAAGTTCTAGTGGTTGGTGGAGAATTATCTTTTATTTTTTTTGATATCTGTGTAATTGTGTTTTTTAAATTAATGTTTGATTGAGGCCTAATATTTTTTAGCATTGCAGATTTAATATATTTTAATTTTCTATTGATTGACTTAATATCTTTTTCATCAGTAATTAATGAACCATTATTGAATGTTATATTGATTTTATTTTCACTGTATAAGAGATTGATTTTATCAAATGTCCATTCATAACTCACTCCACCATGGATTGTGGTAATTCGTACCTTATTGAATGTAACGAAGGTAATTTCATATTCTGAATTTTTGAATATAAACTGCATTCCAACTTTAGGTGCAAAAAGTTTTTCTTTAATCATGTATGCTGCTCCAGTATATTAATTTCTGGAAATCTATCTGTACCTATTAGTTTATAAAATAATAGAAAATTTACTTGTTCTATTGAAATGTTGTATTGTGATAAGAAAGAGTTTATTGAAGAAAAGCTAATAATGTTTGGAATATATATTGATTGTGCAAATTGTATTTCTTGAGATGTCATTTTTACATCTCGAGAGTTTAGATAGAGCCATAAAAGATTTTGTCGCTGCTTTTGGTCTGGTATCAAATTTTTATCATACAGTTTATACGTAATATGCTTTCGTTTGAGATAAGCTTTAATTAAGTATAGCTTTTCAATTTGCGAGTCATTAAGTCTGGATAAAGACTCTTTAACTTCATGTATTTCATAGCTTTTGTTGATTTTTTGGATAAGAAAGTCGGGAAAGGCAAAGGTATAGCTATCTAAGTTAATTTTTATAGCTTGACTTCTATATGATAGTACTGAAGGTGACCTTTCAAGCTCAATGACATGGCCAAGCTCTAGTTGGCTTTCAACAGCTATTGCACCGTTACACTTTAGACTTGGAAATATCGCTGTTCTCTTTCCAAAAGCTCCTTGGTGTATGTTTCTGACTCCAACGTATTGATTTGAAAGCGATGGTGCACTATTAAATGCTTCATTAATCTGATCGATTACATCAGATTGTATAGTGATAATCTTGCGGATATTTGGTTTAAAGCCCATTGACGATCTCCTAAAAGTCTTTTGATAAGCCAATACCCTGAGCCATTAAAATAATGCTCATAATATTGACTAGCAATCGCATTCAAGAGATACTAAAATTCTCACATAGTGGTATCTTTTGATGCAACTAAGGCATAACGGACTTTTAAGTCCGTTTTGTTTTTATAAAGCTTTTATATCATTAATTTCTCCCGCTTTTAGTCCTAACCTTACAGCAATATCGTGGCTTTTTCCTCTTCTTGGAATTTTATTTGAAAGTAAAACCTGATAAACAAGATGGGCAGGAAAGTTATTATCTTTAGCCCAGCTGGCAATACTTTGACCACGCTGCTCAAATTCTTGACGAACTTGTTCTACTGTTTTCATAGATATTAGTTTTTATAAGTTTATAGAATACATTAAAACATAAGTCATAATGAGGTGCAAGTCAATAAGTTATTGAAATTATTAATATTAATTTAATTATTTATTATTTGTTGGTAAAACATTGTTAAAATATTTTATTTATTTTAATAAATACAAGATTCTATGTTTCTAATAATATTAGATATAATATTTTTTTTATTTTCTAGATTAATTATAATATCTTGGCTATTTTTTATATGATTTTTAAGACAGAAATTAATCTCAGGTAATTGATTGCTGAGTTCTCTAGTAATTTGAATTTCCATATCTTTTTCAATCTGTTCAAGTTGAATTGATCTTAATTTTTCAGTTAATACTTCTGTTGCTTTTGTTTTGCAATGATGAACTCTAAACTCATTAAGTTTATCTGTCTCTGAATAATATTGTTTACCATTTTGATCATAGACTTTCTTTAAATAACCAAATTTGACTAATTGTTTAAGTAATGAATAAGTTTGCCATTTGATTGATTCATATGTTGTATCAAACTGCATCCATAAGTCTTTCGGCTTAAGCCACATTAAAAGAAAGTCATTTTCAATAATTAAAATAAATTGATCTCTTAGAGGGTGTTGAATTTCATGCATTTTAAGTAGTTACAATACAAAAAGAGGATTATAATCATCTTTTTCATAAGCGTCACATCTTAATTATCTAATGATGTTTAAAATTTGAGTAATCACTTGTTTATCATGTAAGCATTTCAAGTCTCTTTATCAGTTAGCTTTATCCAATTTATTTAAATATAGAAAATTGAAAAGAAAGATTGTTAAAAAAATTACTGGAATAGCTCTTATGTTTTAGCTGTTAATGAGTTGTTCATATATTAAAACTAATCAGACATTAAATTTGGCTTAAATTGACTTAAGCTGGATATAATGTCGTATTTTGAGCTTTTTCAGGATTTGTAATGAAGAAATCGTCAAGTCAATTTATGATCGATGGTGTTGCTGAGTTGCTTCAACAAGTCGGTGAAAATATAAAAATTGCTCGAGTTCGTAGGCGTATCACTATTCAAGAATTGGCAAACCGAGTACATGTAGATGAACGCACGATTAGTCGGATGGAAAAGGGTGATTCAAGTATAAATTTTAAAAATTTAGTGACTGTTCTAATAGTGCTAGGCATTGCTGATTCAGTAGCAGGGCTTGCTTATCCTGATGATGATGAAGTTGGTAAAGCTTTAGAAATTCAAAAATATCCAAAACGAGTTCGCAATACTGATAAGTTAAGTGATGATTTCTAAAACTATATTATAGGAAAAGAAAAAAACTTTAAATTTAAATTCTATGAGGATTATAAGCCGTGGATACTTAGTCCTCAAAAATGAATAGTTCTATTCTTTATGTGAATAGAGCTTGTGGACGATTTAGCACAAAAAATTGGACATGCAATTCGAAACTATAGAGTTGCTCAAAAAATTACCCAAGAAAAATTAGCTTTACTTTGCAATATTGATCGAAGCTATCTTGGTCGGATTGAACGTGGTGAAGTCAATATTACTGTTCATAAACTCTATGAAATTGCGCAAACTCTTCAAATTGAACCACATGAGCTATTACCTAGGGATTAAGTAAGACTTCTTTTAGCTATATTGGCTGAATTTGCAATTATGCTGATACCTTAAGTGCTATATGAGGTAGTTTTATTTCTCTGTGGTATCAATGTTACGTTTTTTAATTTTAAAAGTTTTTTGATTAGCAAATTTTTTAGTCAAATTAGGATCACGTCCAGATAAGTACTTAATCAAGACAGGTTCATTATTTGGGGTTTTACTCCATACAATATCATTTTCTACATAAAGTACTTTGCCACTGCTAGCAGCTTCAATAAATTTTTCATGCAAGATGCGTGCTGCTTCCATGGCAAGCTCATGTTCAGTCGTTAGATTTTTTGGCATACTTAAACCATCATGTAATTAAATTACGTTACTAGAACAATTTTCTGATAAAGAAAACTATTGATACTCTTTAATCAATATAAAGCTATTCTGTTAGAACACTATAAAATTTTAAAATTGATAGTTGAATAGAGAAATAAGTTCAGTAAAGTTCTCAAGAATAAAAAATTACGATCTCATCTTAATAAATATTTTCTATGTATTTTTCACTTGGTACTATTAAATCATTGATTATCTATCAAAACTTTTCAAAATTCATTATCCTTATATTAAAGATTAAATACATGGTTTTATAATGGATAAGAAGAAACTATCTGAACGAGATATTTGTAGCAAATTCATTAATCCCGCATTAGAACAAGCAGGGTGGACTGCATATCAAATCCGTGAAGAAGTAACTTTTACTAATGGTCAAATCATGGTGCGTGGAAAGTTACATACACGTGGTGAGCGTAAACGTGCCGATTATGTTCTCTATTATAAAAAGAATATTCCTTTAGCCATCATTGAAGCCAAAGATAATAATCATAGTCTTGGTGCTGGTATGCAGCAGGCTTTGGCATATGCAGATTGTCTACAAGTGCCTTTTGTTTTTTCAAGTAATGGTGATGGTTTTTTATTTCATGACCAAACAGGGCTATTTGGAGAAGTTGAGCAAGAATTAGGATTAGATAAGTTCCCGTCACCAGAACATCTATGGAAACTTTATGAACAACATCACGGGTTAGTCTCTTCGGAATCAAAACAAATAGTAGAATACCCATACTACGATGATGGCTCTTTACGCACTCCACGTTATTACCAAGTCAATGCAATTAATAAAACTATAGAAGCGATTGCCCGAGGACAGAACCGTATTTTACTTGTCATGGCAACAGGTACAGGAAAAACCTATACAGCTTTTCAAATCATTTGGCGCTTATGGAAGGCTGGAGCTAAAAAACGAATATTGTTTTTAGCAGATCGAAATATTCTAGTAGATCAAACAAAGAACAAGGACTTTAAGCCTTTTGGTCAGCACATGACTAAAATTTCAAAACGTATGATTGATAAGAGTTATGAAATTTATTTATCGCTTTTGCTAGTCGTGTAGCAAATGAACAAGCATGGAAAGTATCACTTCAAGATATTATTGGTCGCGGCTATAACCTTGATATAAAAAATCCGCATCAAGTTGAAGAGGATGTTAAAGACCCTAAAGAGCTGTTAGCTAAGTATGAAAGCCTTGAGGCTGAGGTTGCTAAAATTCGTCAGCAATTAAAAGCAATTTTAGATGAAGCTTTAGGTCAATAATTCAGGATGAGTAAAATGACAGATGTTAAAAAACTCATTACTGAGCATTTAGATATTTGGTTAACCGCAGAGACTGAAAAAAAGTCAGGACGTGGACGTAGTTCTGGTTTTAATGATTCAATTTATGGTGTACAAAAGCTTCGTGAATTGATTCTAGATTTGGCAGTGCATGGCAAATTAATTACACAGGTTGACTCTAAATCAGATGTAAGAAAACTGATTGAAAATCATGTTCAAGAGAAAAATCTGAATATTAAAAAACCTTTCATTAAAGACGAAACCATTTTGCCTCCTCAGTGGGTACGGGTACACTTAGCTACGATTGCGGACCATAATACGGGCAAAACATTAGATAAAAATCGTAATACGGGCAGTTCACGTCCATATATCACAACATCTAATTTATATTGGGGCAGATTCGAACTTACTAATCTTAAAGAATTTCTAATTGAGGATTTTGAATTAGAACGTTGTCAGGCTAGAAAAGGGGATTTACTTGTTATTGAAGGTGGAGATGCTGGTCGATCAGCTATTTGGTCAGATGAGGAGCCTATATGTTTTCAGAATCATATTCATCGAGTAAGACCCTTTTTAGGTATCACAAGTGAGTATTTATATAGATGTTTTGAACAATTTTATCTAAGTGGTGAAATAGAAAATTATCGGCAAGGTGTAGGTATAAAAAGTCTATCTGGTAAAAAGTTAGCTCAAATTCCAATCAATTTACCACCCTTAGAAGAACAACAACATATCGTTGTCAAAGTTGATGAACTAATGCAACTTTGTGATCAACTTGAAGAGCAGCAAAATTTAAGCTCACAAGCACATGATCAATTAGTTGATACATTCTTAAATATTTTAATTAATTCAGACGATGTTGATGAGTTCCAACAGAATTGGCAACGTATTTCAGAAAACTTTGATCTGCTATTTACTACTGAATACAGTATTGAACAGCTAAAGCAAACGATTTTGCAGTTGGCTGTAATGGGTAAGTTAGTAAAACAAGACCCAAATGATGCACCAGCAAGCGAGTTACTAGAACAAATCGCTGAAGAGAAAGCGAAATTAGTTAAAGAAGGTAAGATTAAGAAGTCGAAGCCTTTACCTGAAATAAGTGATGAAGAAAAGCCTTTTGAATTGCCAAGTGGATGGGAGTGGGTGCGTGTTGCTAACATTGCTCAGATAATCGAATACGGTACTTCTTACAAAACTAATGACAATGACAGTGTTCCTGTTTATAGAATGGGAAATATTCAAAATGGTCTATTGCTTGAAGAAAATTTAAAATATCTGCCTAAAAGTTGTGATGATTTACCACGTCTGTATTTAAAAAATGGTGATATCTTATTTAATCGTACTAATAGTTATGAGCTAGTTGGTAAATCTGCTGTATATTTAGGCGAAGATGATCATGCTACTTTTGCTTCTTACTTGATAAGAGTTAGATTGTATTCATCTATAAATTCGATATTTATCAACCAAGTTATTAACTCTCCTTACTATCGTACAACACAAATTGAGCCTGAAATCACTCAACAATGTGGTCAAGCTAATTTTAATGGAACAAAGTTAGCGTTCACGGTTATACCTCTACCTAATCTGTTAATGCAAACAAAAATCATTGAAAAGCTTAAAGAATTTTATTCTTTAATTGATAATTTGAATTTATTATTTTCAGAGTTAAGAAAAAACAAAGTTTTATTAGCAGATAGCTTGGTTAATAATACTTTGGCTGGTGCAAACAATAAAAAAGAACCTCAAGCTACTAATAATATAATTCAGTTTGAAAAGCCAACTGAAGTTGTTAAGCAGTCTAATCAAAAAATTACTGACCAAATTGAGTTGTTTGTAGATGAAAGTGTTGAAGATGATGTGAAACTTTTGTCTTTAGCTGCTGAGATTACGTTTCAATTGCATAACGAACCAACATTTGGGCATTTAAAACTGCAAAAGTTAATTTATTTATGCCAACAGTTAAAACATATGGATTTAGCTGCTGACTTTAGACAACATGCTGCTGGTCCCTATGATCCAGTTATGGCACGTTATTTGGATAAAGAATTTAAAGATCGTGAATGGTTTAGTTATGATCCTAAGCGAGATTTAAAGTATAAACCTCTCAGTAAGTGTAATGATCATAGATCAGCATTTAATCAGTATTTTGCGAAAGAGGCTTCTGAGATTTATAACTTAATAGGACTTTTTAGAACAAGTAAGTCTGATCATATAGAAATTGTAGCAACGTTGTTTGCTTGTTGGTTGCGTTTGTTAGAGAAAAAACGATCTGTTACTGAAGAACAGCTTTTGAAAGATTTCTATGCTTGGTCGGAAGAAAAGAATCGATTTAGTAAAGCTGAAGTATTAAATGGTTATAAGTGGATGAAAATACATTCAATAACACCAATAAAATAATTGTAAGGGGGATTTATGTCGTATCAGGCAATTTTTACAGGATGGGAAAATCTTAGATTAAAAGATTTACTCGTTGCTTATAGAAAAGCTAAAGCTGATTGTTTTTTTGAGAATACTTTCCCCACAGCGGTAAAATTTGCAGAGTATGAGCAAAATCTATTGCTCAATTTAAAAGAACTATTAAAAAATTTAAAAAAAGATAATGATTTTTTTAAAGATGCAAAATTGTTGGGTAAATATCGAGTTGTTCCTAAAAAATTAATAATAAATAAGAAGTCTGATAGCAATAGTCTCGGACATGTACATTTTTCAGATCCAAGAAAAAATTTGATTAAGTTGTTTAATAAAAATGAGATAAGTCCATCATTCCGTATAATTGGCGATTTTCCTGTAGAAACGCATATTATTTCAGCACTTTGGATTAATATGATTGGAGAGCAATTTGATGAGCGATTAACTGAGTCTTGTTATGGGGCAAGGTTAAAACGTATAGAAAATGATGAAGAGTTTTCTTTAAGTGTAAGGAAACCCTTTCATATAAGTGCAATAGGGTCCTTTACACCGTATTTTCAACCTTATCAAAAATGGCGAAATGATGGGTTAAATGCTATACGAGATGAATTAGAAAAAGATAAAAGTGTTATAGCAGTATCTTTGGACTTAAAAAGCTATTACCACTATATTGATCCAAAAATTATTGTTTCTGAAAAGTTGCATAAAACATTTGATCTTACTCTTAGTGAGCATGAGCTTTTATTTACTAAGCAATTGGCTAATTTTCTAGAAGAATGGGCTAAACAGGCTGTTGTATTTTCCAAAAAAATCTCCGTTGAATGTGAAATATCAGGTGGTTTAGCAATAGGCTTAACCGCAAGCAGAATTATCTCTAATATGATTTTGCACCGTTGGGATAAATTAATTAAAGAAAAAGTTACTCCAATTCATTATGGTCGTTATGTAGATGATATGTTTTTAGTATTAAAAGATGCTGGAAATATAAGTAATAGTGATGACTTGATGAGATTCTTACAAGAAAGAATTGGAGATGAAATATTAAAACCAGATGATGAGGACCCTAAAAAATGGTTGATTAATCAACCTAACTCTAAGAATGACTCAACCTTAATACAATTGCAATCTGATAAACAAAAGCTATTTCTTTTAGAAGGACGAACAGGACTAGATTTATTAGATAGTATTGAAAAAGATATTTATGAGCTTTCGAGTGAACATCGTTTGATGCCTTCACCTGATCAACTAGATCAGTCAACGGCTGCGAAGGTTCTTTCAGCAGCTGGAAGTGTGGGTGAAAATGCTGATACTTTACGAAGAGCAGATGGATTAACGTTAAGAAGATTAAGTTGGGCATTGCAATTAAGGCATGTTGAGACACTTGCTCGTGATCTACCTTCTAAGGTGTGGAAAAAACAAAGAGATGAGTTTTATCAATTTGCTCATAATCATATTTTAAGACCTGATAGTATATTTGAGCATTTTTCATATTTACCTCGTTTGCTTGGATTTGCTATCAGTTTGAATGAATGGCATCAAGCAGAATTAATTGTATTAAGAGCATATCAATCATTAGATTTTCTTAAAGCAGCAATTTTTGATCAAGATAGATCAAAATTTAATGGAGAAGTTAATGGCACAAAATGTGATCTTCATGAAGATATTTGGCAAGAAATCAAACATTCGTTAACAATACTTTTTATAGATGCCGCAACTAAATACTATGATCCGAAAGACCTTTTTGAGGATAAGGAGCCAAAGCAAAAAAGTTTAGAAGATATATTTTTCCGTGGTTTGTTTGAAAATATTGATTCAATTAGTGATTTACTTAATACTGATTTGAGTATTACCAATTTTAAAGAAAAAGCATTATTAGTTTTAAATTCCGACTTGGGTAAAACACCTTATAAACAAATTTTAGCTTTAAATATAAGTAATAAACTATTAGATAAAGAAAATAAAAGACGAAATGAAAAGCTTATTAGACGTTTCTTAGAAACAGAGCTAATTTCTACTGATTCCTTGAGATCTTTCTTAAAATCTTCATTCCCAAAAAGATTCAATAAGGAAAACTATTCTAATAAATATAGTTTTGAAATATTTTTACCCTACTTATTTCCTACAAGACCATATTCAACAGCAGAAATCTCTGAATTAGCACCTGAATGTGTAGGTTTGCCTCAGAATAATAAGAAGTTTTGTGAAATTACGCCTACTAAGATATGGGCTAGGTATTGCCAAGCAGTACGTGGCGTATGGATAAAACCTACTTTGTTAGCTATTGCTAATGATAATAATGTTACGCTCAATTGTTCAAGGTCTTTAAGAGTAGGAACTGATAGCAAGGATAAAGTTATAGTTGCCCTAACTAACCTAAAAACCTCTCAAAAGGATTGGGCTCATACAGCAGCGAATAAACCTAATTTAAGTTTGGATAGATACCAGAGAATATCTGATTTAGTGAATGATATTTTGAGGTTAAAACCTAGACCTGATTATGTCTTTTTTCCAGAATTATCTATTCCTTTAGCGTGGGTTGATAGCATTTCATCTAGGTTGTGTGCTGCTGGAATAAGTATTATTGCTGGAACTGAATATAGGCACACTGCAAATGATAAGTTAATTAGTGAGGCTTTATTAATATTATCTGATAACCGTTTAGGGCATTATGCCTTTGCTAAGATTTGGCAACCTAAGCTTGAACCCGCTGTAGCTGAAGACAAAGAATTGATTAGTGTATATGGTAAAGCGTGGGATTTTGCTAGAACGAAGTATAAGAGTAAAAAAGGTCAACTTAAAGTTCTTAAAAAGCCAATATATATACATAATAATTTTCATTTTGGCGTTATGGTTTGTTCTGAGTTGCAAAATAGTAAATCAAGAATAAGTTTCCAAGGAAAAGTTGATGCTCTTTCAGTACTCAGTTGGAATCAGGATTTAGAAACATTCTCTACATTAATAGAGTCAGCAGCTCTTGATGTTCATGCTTATACAATTCTTGTAAATAATAGATCATATGGTGATAGTCGAATTCGTGTGCCAGCTAAACAATCCTTTAATCGAGATTTAGCAAGAGTAAGGGGTGGTGAAAATGATTTTGTTGTCGCAGCTACAATTGATATTAAAGAACTAAGAGCTTTTCAAAGTAGATCAACTCGTTGGACTCAAGATAGCGACAAATTTAAGCCATTACCTGAAGGCTTTACGATATTGAAATCCCGAAAGTTATCGCCTCCAATTAAGTAGTAAAAAAATAGAGCCATAAGGCTCTATTTTTTATTTCAAGGAAATTTCAATTGTCGCCAAGGAAATTTCAACTGTCGTTTTTCGCTTACGCAAATACTTACCAGTTTAATGCGCCACCTGTTTGGTAGTCGGTCACACGCGTTTCAAAGAAGTTCTTTTCTTTACGCAAGTCCATCATCTCAGACATCCACTGGAATGGGTTATTCACACCAGGGAACTGTTCAGACAAACCAAGCTGATTCAGACGGCGGTTACAGATGAATTTCAAATATTCTTCCATCATCGCTGCGTTCATGCCCAATACGCCACGCGGCATGGTATCACGCGCATATTCGATTTCGAGCATAGTGCCTTCAAGCAGCATTTGAGTAACTTCTTGCTGGAACTCGGCTGTCCACAATTGCGGATTTTCGATCTTGATCTGGTTGATCATGTCGATACCGAAGTTCACGTGCATTGATTCATCACGCAAAATGTACTGGAACTGTTCAGCAACACCATTCATTTTGTTACGGCGACCCATACTCAAGATTTGAGTAAAGCCACAGTAGAAGAAAATGCCTTCAAGTACACAGTAGAATGCAATCAGGTTACGCAGTAATTGTCGATCAGTTTCAAGTGTGCCTGTTTGGAATGTTGGATCACTTAAAGACTGAGTATATTTCAAGCCCCAAGCTGCTTTACGCGCTACACTTGGAATCTCATGATACATATTGAAGATTTCACCTTCATCCATACCTAAAGATTCAATACAGTATTGATAGGCGTGGGTATGAATCGCTTCTTCAAATGCCTGACGCAAAATGTACTGACGACATTCAGGGTTAGTAATCAGACGGTAAATCGCCAAGACCAGGTTATTGGCAACCAAAGAATCTGCTGTAGAGAAGAAACCAAGATTACGCTTAACAATAACGCGCTCATCTTCGGTTAAGCCATCTTCAGACTTCCAAAGTGCGATGTCATGGTTCATGTTGACTTCTTGTGGCATCCAGTGGTTTGCACAACCATCCAGATATTTTTGCCAAGCCCATTCGTATTTGAACGGAACGAGCTGGTTCAAGTCAGCGCGACAGTTGATCATGGCTTTATCGTCAACCTGAACACGACCTGCACCTGTTCCTAAATCTTCTGCACCTGCGTTAATATCAAGATGTTTTAGGGATTCAGATGCTCGAGCCAACGAATCGGCTGAATCTGTTGTGGCACTGGTATTGGTTCCAACGGATTGAGCATTTGCCACATTCGGCGACGATGGCTGCGAATCAGATACCACTTGCGAATTAGGCGTTTCTTGCGGTTGGACGGGCGCAGACTTGGGTTCTGGTGTAACCGGTTTTTGCGAATCATCTTCAAAATCGTCCCAACTAAGGATAGACATAATCATTCTCTCTTCGTTGTTTATATCTTTTATGACACCTTACAGCGAAGATGTCCCTACTATACGCTTATTCTGCGTAAGCAAAACTAAGTTTTGTCGATTGCTGCTTTGATTTTGTTCAAAAAAGCAGTCTGCACTACTTGTTTTGATTACGCTGTTCTTTACGTACTTTGTAAATCACATAAGTAATCGGTATACAAAACACAATGTAGGTAAAGACATATGCCAGCAAACCTAATTCATAGTTTCTAGATAAATGTTCAAACATTGCCTTTACCTTAATTGAAAATTGAGCAAGCCACTCAAGTGAGTGACTTGCAATAAGAGATTATTGGCAAGCTTCGCAATCTGGATTGTCGATTGAGCAAGCTTGTGGTACTGGCGCTGCCTGAGAGAAACCTTCTTCAGCAACCACTTCCGCTTTTTTCTCAGCCACAACAGGCGCTGCTACGGCAGCTGCAACCGTTGCAGGTTTTACTGCGTTCAACGCACCTGTATTGATGGTTGATTTCTCAGCCGAAGTTGCACCTAAAGCACGGAGGTAATAAGTAGTTTTTAAGCCACGTAACCAAGCCATTTTGTAAGTGATGTCCAGTTTCTTACCATTTGCACCCGCAATATACAGGTTCAATGATTGAGCTTGGTCAATCCACTTCTGACGGCGTGATGCAGCATCCACAATCCAGCGTGGCTCAACTTCAAACGCTGTAGAGAACATTGCTTTCAAGTCTTCAGGAATACGTGAAATCTTTTGTACTGAACCTTCAAAATGTTTCAGGTCGTTCACCATTACGCTATCCCACAAACCACGCGCTTTTAATGCACGAACAAGGTAAGGGTTGATCACGGTGAATTCACCAGACAAGTTTGATTTCACATACAAGTTCTGGAAAGTTGGTTCAATCGATTGTGATACACCACAAATGTTCGAGATAGTTGCTGTTGGTGCAATTGCCATCACATTTGAGTTACGCATACCGTCTTTTTGAACTTTGGCACGTAAGCTGTTCCAGTCCAGACGTTGGGTGCGATCGACTTCAAACATGCGTTCAGGACGTGATTTCGCCACGATCTCTAAAGAGTCGATTGGCAAAATGCCTTGATCCCAGAGTGAACCTTTGAAAGTTGAATACACGCCGCGCTCAACTGCAAGATCACTTGAAGTTTGAATTGCGTAGTAACTGATCACTTCCATCGATTCATCGGCAAAATCAACCGCTTCTTGTGAACCGTAAGCCATGCCCATTTCATACAGTGCATCTTGGAAGCCCATGATCCCCATACCCACTGGGCGGTGTTTCATGTTTGAGTTCTTGGCTTGAGGAACAGCGTAGTAGTTGATGTCGATGACGTTATCGAGCATACGCACGGCTGTTTTAATGGTACGCGCCAGTTTTTCACGATTAAGCACGCCGCCCTGTACGTGTTGCACAAGGTTGACTGAACCCAAGTTACATACCGCGATTTCATCTTCGCTGGTGTTCAAGGTAATTTCAGTACACAAGTTTGATGAATGCACCACGCCAACGTGTTGTTGTGGTGAACGTAAGTTACAAACGTCTTTGAAAGTAATCCACGGATGACCTGTTTCAAACAACATCGATAACATTTTGCGCCATAAATCTTTGGCACGAACTTTCTTGTGTAACAAGTTAAGTTCTTTAGCAATGTTTTCGTAGTGCGTATAACGCTCAACAAAGGCATTACCTGTCAAATCGTGTAGATCTGGCACGTCAGAAGGGGTGAACAGTGTCCATTCTGCATCTTCAATCACACGTTGCATAAACAGGTCAGGAACCCAGTTTGCTGTGTTCATGTCGTGAGTACGGCGACGGTCATCACCTGTGTTTTTACGAAGCTCTAGGAATTCTTCAATGTCCAAGTGCCAAGTTTCAAGGTAAGCACACACAGCGCCTTTACGTTTACCACCTTGGTTCACCGCAACTGCTGTATCGTTCGCAACTTTCAGGAACGGTACAACACCTTGTGATTTACCGTTTGTGCCTTTGATGTATGAGTTCAAGGCACGTACAGGTGTCCAGTCATTACCTAGACCGCCAGCCCATTTAGACAACATGGCATTGTCACGGATTGCACCGTAAATGCTGTAAAGGTCATCGGAAATGGTAGTTAAGTAGCAGCTCGACAACTGTGGACGTAAAGTCCCTGCGTTAAATAGAGTTGGTGTTGACGCCATGTAGTCAAAGCTAGACAATAGGTTATAGAACTCAATCGCACGATCTTCACGGTTGTCTTCATTGAGTGCAAGACCCATTGCTACACGCATAAAGAACAATTGTGGCAGTTCGTAACGTACGCCATCTGAGTGGATGAAGTAACGGTCAAATAATGTTTGCAGACCTAAATACGTGAACTGGTTTGAACGCTCAGGCTGAATTGCTGCAGCAAGTTTCGCCAAGTCAAAGTTCAACAGTTCAGGGTCAAGCAACTCAAGCTCAATACCTTTTTTCAGGAAGGTTTCAAGCGCGTCATTTTCTAGTGTATCAGTTGGCAAGCCTAAAAATTCTAAACCTGTAGCGACCAGCTCGTTACACAACAAGCGTGCAGTCACATAAGTGTAGTTTGGCTCTTGTTCAATACGGGTACGCGTTGCCATCATCATGGTGGTGGCGATATCGCTTGCTTTTACACCGTTATAAAGGTTTTTTACGGTTTCATCGACAATTGCCTGAACATCAATCCCTTCAAGACCTTCTGCTGCTTTTGTAATTGTTGCAGTCAATTCGGTCAAATCTAGAGGCTGTAACTGACCTTGAGCATCTAGGATCTGTAAGGTTGGATGATGATTGGCATTGGTTTGCTGACGTGCAGTCGCACGTTGCTCACGATAAATGACATAGGCACGAGCAACTTTTTGTTCGCCAGTACGCATTAGCGCGAGTTCAACCTGATCCTGAATTTCTTCAATATGAATGGTGCCACCTGACGGTAAACGACGGTGGAAAGTGTTCATCACCATTTCTGTTAACTGTGCAATACGGTCATGAATACGGCTTGAATCTGCGCTTTGCTGACCTTCTACGGCTAAAAAGGCTTTTCCAATGGCAACAGAAATTTTTTCTGCATCAAAATGGACAACATCGCCAGTGCGTTTAATCACTTGCAGTTGACCTGGTGTTGATGAGATTACGCTCATGTCAGTTTAGCTCCATTTCTCATTCGTTATTATGTCTATAGACCATTTGAATCGGGTACATGAACCTCGATATTTGAGGGATAAACACAAGATTTAGTGGTTTAAAAAGAATTAAGGCACAAGATACGGGAAATTTTTTTGAAGATCAATATTGACATTTTTTTAATTCTTTTTAAATTTTTTTTTAATTTTTGCGATGGAATTTGAGCTGTTTTAGATACAAAGACATAGCGTATTTCGCTCAGGTTGCATAGCATAACAAAGTCCATTCCAAATTGCTTATACAGAACGCAGCAAAGTAATTAATTGATCATAAAATAGCGCGACCAAGCTCAGGTAAATCTGTAACACGCGTTACTTTAGCTACACGATATGGGCAATCATGGAAATAAAAATATTAAATTTTTCAATAATTAACCAATTTATTACAATTTACCCTGTAGATGTATCAGTTTGGTGAACGGCATCTTGTTTACAATGTAAACATGTGTATATTGCAGAATATGAATTAGCGTATCTGTTTGAATAACTAATAGCTAATATTGACAGAATTTAAGGGGCAAAATGATGAGCCAAGAAGAAAAGTTACCGAAAATCTTGATTGTAGAAGATGATGAACGCCTAGCACGCCTTACTCAAGAATATCTCATCCGTAACGGACTCGAAGTGGGTGTTGAGCCTGACGGTAATCGTGCAATTCGTCGTATTATTAGTGAACAGCCTGACCTTGTGGTTTTGGATGTAATGTTGCCAGGTGCAGACGGTTTAACGGTATGCCGCGAAGTGCGTCCACACTATCACCAGCCGATTCTTATGTTAACTGCACGTACCGAAGATATGGATCAGGTTTTAGGTCTAGAAATGGGTGCAGATGACTATGTCGCAAAACCTGTACAGCCACGTGTCTTGTTGGCACGTATTCGTGCCTTGCTGCGCCGTACCGATAAAACCGTTGAAGATGAAGTGGCTCAGCGCATCGAATTTGATGACTTGGTGATCGATAACGGTGGTCGTTCAGTCACGTTAAATGGTGAATTGGTTGACTTTACCAGCGCTGAATATGACTTGCTTTGGTTACTGGCTTCAAATGCTGGTCGTATCTTGTCACGTGAAGACATCTTTGAGCGTTTACGTGGGATTGAATATGATGGTCAGGACCGTTCAATCGACGTGCGTATTTCACGGATTCGCCCAAAAATTGGTGATGATCCAGAAAACCCGAAACGTATTAAAACAGTACGCAGTAAAGGGTATCTCTTTGTGAAAGAAACCAATGGTCTCTAATGGAGATTATTGTCGTTGACGCATGACAGCCTCTTTCATCCAAGATGAGAGAGGTTATTGGTTTGATTTAGACATCCTGAACAAAGGACGCTTCATTCGTGTTTAAGCACAGTATATTTTTGCGAATTTACGCAGGTGTCATCATCCTCGTGGCGTTGGTGGCTGTATTTTGCTATTTGCTAGTACAAATTATTAATTATCAACGTGCGCAAGAATATCGTGAATCTTTAACCGATGGCATTTCCTATGTGATTAGTCAGGGGGTGGAGCGTCAGCTGACTTTACAGCAAAAGAAAGACTGGATTTCTGATGCAGCCGATTTACTTGAACTTCCGATTTCTTTGGTCGATCGTTCTAAAGTCGAGTTATCGCGTTCGGAAACCAAACGGATTGAAAATGAACAGGCTGTGGTACGTTACGATGCACAAAGTATGGTTGCGACTTTATTTTTAGCATTGCCACATGACCAAAAACATTATTTGTACATTAAGGTCAATAAAATTGGCGAGCGACAAATGAAAGCGCTCCCGATTTTTATTTTGGATTATTTAATTTATTATCCAGGTCAGGAAAAAGAATACCTCGAAAAAATCCATTCCCATTTTTCATATCCAATTGAAATTAGTTCGATTCTGGATTTAGGGCTCGACTCTGAACAGATTGGGCGGTTGCGTCAGGATCAGAGCATTTTGTTATATCGTGATAGTGCCACGATTCGCGGAACAACCATTTCGATTGTTTCGCCAATGCCGAATAACCCTGCTGAAGTGTTGGTGATCGGTCCTGTACCCATGTTTAACTGGATGCCATTTCAACTTGCAGCAGGCATTACGCTGTTGAGTTTATTTCTGTTGAGTTTGGGCGTGTATGGATTGATTTTGCCGCTACAGCGTAAGACCAAGCAAACCATTAAAGCCCTGAACCAAATGAAATCGGGCGATTTGTCGACCCGACTCAATGTTGAAGGCACAGATGAAATGGCAAGTTTGGCATCAAGCTATAACGATATGGCAAGCCATATTCAGCGTTTGATTGAGGCACAGCGCGAACTGATGCGCGCAGTATCGCATGAACTGCGTACTCCTGTAGCACGAATTCGTTTTGGTATGGAAATGCTGGCTGAAGATGATGATTATGATTCACGTTTAAGTCAGGTCGATATGATTGATAAAGATATTGAAGCACTCAATACCTTGATTGATGAAATTATGACCTATGCCAAACTTGAGCAGGGCACTCCATCTTTGGATATTCAAAGTATTCCGATTGCGGATGTACTGGCACAGGTAGCAAAAGAAACGGAAGCTTTAAAAACTCAAAAGATAATTGAGCTGCAAGCACCAGACCTCAGTGTGGTTGCGGATGCTGAACGGCGTTATTTGCACCGTGTCGTGCAAAATCTGGTTGGGAATGCGGTGCGTTATTGCAATGAGCGAGTACGCATTAGCGGGGGGATTCGCCCCGATGGTCAGGCTTATGTTTGCGTTGAAGATGATGGGCAGGGTATTCCTGAACAAGATCGCGAGCGGGTGTTTGAAGCTTTTGCTCGTCTGGATGATAGCCGAACGCGTGCTTCGGGTGGCTACGGTCTAGGATTATCGATAGTCAGTCGTATCGCTTTTTGGTTTCGGGGTAAGGTTGAAGTTGACCGTAGCCCTGAGCTTGGCGGCGCGCGTTTTATCATGACGTGGCCTGCCAAACAGAAATTACAAACCAAAAATTAAAGTGCTGCAGCAGAGAGCGGAGCATTTCGGCTTTGCCCTTCTGCGATGAGTTTATCAGCCATTTCTTTGGTTTTCTTTAAACTTGGCATGCGGTACTCGGTATGTCCAAAATCTTTAATTGATTTCCAGCGCCCACCCCAAGTCAAGCCAACAGATTCAGCGACTTCGCCATATAGTTCGTAACCGTGCATCGCCCAAGGATCGCATTCTGAAATAACGACTTTACCATTACGTTGAAAGGCAATATCTGCTGCCAAGCCAAATTGGTGATAGCTTTGATAGCCTCTAGCGCGTGTGGTGTTGGGATTTCCAGAGAGCAGGTTTTGCCGTTCAGGACTACGGTAGCCTTCGAGTAAGACTAGATCATAACCATAACGTTCTTTCATGATCTTAAATACCATCAATAAGCGCTGTTTATAACGTGGATTGATCTTATCCCATTTACGGTCTACTAGTTGGCTGTTGTATAAGTTGGCCGCGGTTTCTAAAGTCCCTCCTGCAAAGAAGGCAACGGGTCAAGTTGTTTCGGATCGAAAAGCTACAGGAAACTCTTCATCGAGCGCAACGACTACGCCACCAGCAAAACAGCAAACATCAACAAAGCAAGTTGAACACAAGGCGACCTCAGCACAGGGACAACAGAGTTCAACCCAATCAAAGTCTACAACGCAAAAAACACCGCAACCAACTGCAACAAAAAAGACATCAACAGCCGCGACTGTGACAACCACTCCTCAAAAAATAGCGGTGCAACAGGAACATAATGAAAACAAGAAACCAGTTGCTGTTGCGAGTCTTTCAGGATGCGTATGTAAGCAATACGATATTGCTTGGGGGAAAGCCGTAAATTGTACCTTTAGGAAAAAAGTGATCCAGATTTGTAAGGATATGTGGCCCAATGATGTAAAAAATATGGCAAATAACCTGATGGCATGTATGCATTTAGAAACAGGTGGTGATTTTAGTCCAAAAGCAGGGAGTAAAACGATCCATGTTGGTTTAATTCAATTTGGGGATGATGTAATGCATGACTTAAAGACTACAAAGGCTGAAATGTTAAAAAAGACTGCAGCAGAACAATTGGATTTAGTTAAAGAGCACTTTATGAAGAATGATAATCATAAAAGAATGAAGTCATTAACAGATATGTATTTATATATTAACTATCCAAAAGCATTACTAACAGGTAAGAATAATTCAAATGATATTCTTTATGAAGATAATGGGGGGTAAGTAGGAATTCATATATTTCAAATCCGGAATTTATGAAAGAAAAGGGAGAGTATGATAATGTTTATGATTATAAAAAAAATGCTGATGGTACATATAAGTTAGATAAACATGGGAAAAAAATTCCAATTAGAGGTTTTCACGGGGGTAAAACATATATATGGGAAGTTACCCAAGAAATTAATACCCATTTTAATAATGGAATTCTGAAAGATAATAAAGAGGTTAATTTTTCATGTTCAATAAAAAATGAGAATATAGTGCCTATAGTTTCAGAATCTATAGCACCTTGGATGAAAATAGCGATAAGAGAAGCAAAGCAGTGGAAAGGAAAGAAAGAAGGTGAAATCGGAAAGATAGATAATTATCATGCTTTAGTTGGATGGGGAAAACTGTATCCAACAATGGTTGGTACAAGCAGAGCTTGGTGTGCTTCTTTTGTAAATTATTGTTTACAAGAAAAAGGGTATCAAAAATGGAGCCCTGCACCAACAGCCAGTGCTGTTGCACATGATAAGAATTTTATTCAAATTAATAAACCTATATACGGAGCAATTGCTTTATATAAGACTAGCCATGTTTGTTTTGTTTTTGCAACAGTATATGGAAATCTAAAAAAATTTATTAGATTAGGAGGTAATCAAGGGGATGAATTGAGATGTGAAGAAAGATCTATAGATGGTTATAAATTCTATATCCCTAAATCTTATAAAGAGATTTCAGATAAGCAGGAACGTGCTAAACAGATGTATTTAAAAGATGTAGAAGAATTGGGTTTGTCAGTATCATATGATAAAAATAGTTCAACACGTTAATTGAGAATCAGATATGAAAAGAAATTTTTTAAAATTATGTTTAATGTTGATTACAGGTATTTCACTGAATACAAAGGCATATACACTAGATAAAATTTTGACAGCAAAAGCATTAAGTTGCGAAGCTGAACAACCTTATGATAATATTTCTAAATTATATTATTTGGCAATGAGTGATAAATTAAATATTAAAAAAATAAATAATAATTTATTAATTGTGGGTGATATGTATTTAGAAAATATTAAGAGTTTTACAGAGAAAGATAAAAATATTAATCTGAGTCTGATGTTTTTTTATAAATTGGATAATGTTGTTATAAGGAAAATGGTATTTTTAACTAGCCCAAGCTATAGTGAGGATGAATGGGGTGGTTATTATTATATAGTAGAAGGGAGTCATAAGAATTTTTTAAATTTTGCAAAAAAATATCATTTGTCTTTGGATAATATATCTAAAACTTCACTAGGTAATTATAGGGTGACATGTATCATGGTTAGTTGAAATTGAAATATGTTTTTAGTGGAAAATTTAATAATTTTAAAGATAATAGATATGGAGTTCTATGGGAATAATAAGTGGAATTAATGCTTTTACTTATTTTTAAATATACTGTAGGAATATTTGCTATGAAGTTTTTTTTATTAATTGCAGCTTTATTTTTATCTTCTTATGTATGGTCTAATAGTAATTTAAAGACCGAATTTTTAAATCATTTGAATGTGAAAAATTACTATATTTCTAAAAAATGGGATCAGCGTGATAAAAATTGGTACTATGTTTGTGATCAGGAGTCAGGTGTTATTACTAATAAAATAAAACTTGAGGTAAATAAGGATAAGCAAAGTATTCGGTTTTATTTTATGGAACCAGATCATCCTTTTTTTAAAATAACAAAAGTTATTAAAAAAAATAAAAATAAATATACTGTCTACTTTAATGAAGATGCAAATTTTTTCTTTGATGTAGAATTTTTAGAGAATGGTTTGTCTCTATGGGAGTATCACTCACCGAGTGAAGATGAGACATCTGAAAATTTTATTGATGAAAGCTTTGGTTTAATTAGTTTTGAAGATAAACCTCAAATTAAAATTATTTCCGAGTGCCGAAATTAAGCATAAAATTTTCTTGATGCCAGTCTAGATAGCCCCTTTGTACTGGGGCGTATCCATGAAGCAGAACGCCATCCAACCCGTTTTGATGTCAAAGGGCAATTACCTGACACTAAAAAGCTCAGTGGCATACGCTCCCAAGAAGTCGATGGTTCTGGCTTTAACCAGCTACGCTTTGACGATACTACGGGGCAAATTAGTGTCCAGTTACAGAGCAGCCATGGGGCAAGTCAGTTAAATCTCGGCAATCTCAGCCATCCCAAAGAACAGGCAACTAGCGATGGGCGTGGCGAAGGTTTTGAGTTACGTACCGACCAATGGGGTGCAATGCGTGCGGGCAAGGGCTTACTGATTTCGACCTATGCACAAGATCAGGCGGTTGCCGATCATCTTGCTGCAGCCGAAGCCCAGTCATTGTTGCAACAAGGTCAGGACAGCATGCAAGTGCTGAGTCAGGTTGCGGTCAAACAACAGACGGATGCATTGAATGTACTCTCACGCTTGCCGAAGTTTATTCAATCCCTTGAAATCAAAAGTACCCAGCAAGCCCTGACCAGTACGGTTGATCTATTTAAAAATGGTTTAAGCAGTGACCCGCTCTCTACCTTAAAAAACTGTAGCAGCTTTGTACAGGAAATGGAGGCTTTTGGCAGTAACACACAAAGTATTGTTGAGCAATTCAAGAGTCAGTTTGCCGATTCAAAAGAAGCAATTAGTAACCTCAAACAAACTATCGAAAATTTTGAGGAGCAGGGTACAGAGCTCTTAAAAGGCAAGCTTGCTAGTTTAAAAGCCAAAGTGAATGACCAGCCTCTACAAGTGCTAGGGGACTTAGGCAACATCATTGAACAGGTCAAGATAGATCCTGAAAAATACATGAGTTGCGGTTCATTTGGAAAAGCCAATAAATTTACCCCGACTCAAGCCTTACAACAGGTACAAGGCTTTATGGAGGGTTATACCCAAGGTCTAGAAACGAGCACGAGTCAGGCTAAACAGGAACAAGGCAAGCTGTTTCGTCAGGCGCTGATGCTACTTGCTTCACCGAATGGGATTGCCCTAACCACACCAGAAGATATCTTACTCCATGCCTCACAAGAGATTGCACAGAGTAGCCAAGCCAACATCAACCTAAGTGCGCAAAAAAATATTGTGGCACAGGCACAAAGCAAAATCAGTCTGTTTGCAGCAGAGCAAGGTTTTAGAGCGTTTGCAGGAAAAGGCAAGTTAGAGCTACAAGCACAAGACGATGCGATTGAAGCGATTGCCCGTAAAGTCATCAAGCTTATATCAACCGAAGACAAAATCGAAATCATTAGCCCGAAAGAAATTTCATTAAAAGCGGGTGGATCACAACTCAAAATCAATGCAGATGGTGTATTTGCAACGACAGGAGGCAAGTTCGAGAGCAAGGCAGGGCAGCACGTGTTTACGGGTGGGCGAAGGTGTCTTATGAAGTGCCGACATTGCCAAATACGCCTTTATTTAGTAACCGCTTAGATGTGTATGATTTGTTTTGGGAAAGTGATTTTAGCCAACTAAGCTATAAAGCCTTTCTTCCTGAGAGTAACTCATTTACATCAGGTCAGATTGATGAACATGGTCGTACTGGAAAGATTAGTACAGAAGATGCATCTAAAGTCAAAATACTGATCGGGTCAAATGATGACTGGGGGTTATCAATAGATGGTTTTGATGAAGAAGACTTTGATGAGACTCAAGATACTGAAGAATCAGTAACAGATAGCAATTATTTAGAAGAAGAGACAAACAATAATGAATAAAAAATCATTAGCAACTATTCAAGTTGTTGACTTATTTGGTGAGTCAATTGCAAAAGCACATTATGAAGTTAAAAATCAACAAACAGGGCAGTTAATTGCAACGGGTGCAACAAATGCTAAAGGTTGTATCGTTGAAATTAGTCGGGATAAAGGCACTGTTTTAGATGTTTTTATTAAAAGTATGTTTAATGGGGCGATGGTAAAAGTCCAGAGTTTCTCGATGTCAAAAGACAGAATGCTAGTTAAGATCACAAGCCCCAAAGTTCTTCTAGATTTAAATACTTTGGCAAATAAAGGAAGTAACGGTCAATATAAACGTAAAACACATATTGTAAAAAAAGGTGAAACGCTTTCTGTAATTGCACAGCAGAATAATACAACTGTACGAGCGTTGGAGCGATTAAATAATATTGATGATCCGAATAAGATCAGTATTGGGCAAGTGATTAAATTACCCGTTCATATTGCTGCGACAGGCAATCATAATCATCAAGATAAACCAAAGCCTACTGAACAAAAGAAATCACAGACAACCACTTCTTCACCTAAACCATCTCAATCGAGGACTACAGCTTCAAAAACGGCTCAGACAAGTAGTACACCATCAAAAACTACACCTCAGGCAAAGAGTACAAGTACGTCAACACAAAAATTAGACCAAGCTTATGATCAGCGTAAAAAAGAACTAACAGCAAATTCAGCTACGTCTAAAAAAATTCCTACAACAAATGACCGTAGTCAGGATGTTGGTACACCAAAAGCTTCTGCTACGAATTTATGTACAACCAATCCACAGTGTATTTCCAGTGGAAAAAGTGAATTGATACGTGAGGTCAATATTCGTTTGGCCGGTTTTGGTGGAGCATTACCCACAGATGAATTTACAGAATTAACCGCGAAATGTATTAAGCAGTTTCAACGGGATTATATGGGAGCTCCTGAAACGGGAAAAATTTGTGGTTCTGTTTTGACTGCTTTAGATGATTTTAAGAAAAAATACCCGATAGATCATTTGTTTGAGCAAATGCGATGCCCTTGTAAACAACATGGTGGTGGTGAGGAATGTAAGGGATTTGGCAATAATAGAACAAAAACATATTCAAATGGAACGAATGCTATTGAATATCCTGGAATGCATCGATCAGTTATATGGATATTAAAAGCCACAATTTTTTATTTAAGTCGATACAATAAGAAGCAATTTAGCTTAAAGTCAGTTGATTCAGTGTATCGTTGTATAGAAAACAATAATAAGCATAATGGAGAAAATGCATACAGAACTACTGTAAATCATATGGGATTAGCTCTAGATTTACACTTTAATAAAAATGGAAACCGTACAAGGTCAGTATCTGATATGAATTTAATTAGAGACACTATTTTTTCTAAATTTATGCAAGCATCTACGACAAGAACAATTGACCATATCTATTTAGAGCCAGATCATTATGGGAGTGGTCCAGGCGCTACAACATGGGTACATTTTGATGTAACTAAATTTAATAAGAAAGCATATTTAAAAAATGATCTTTTTGTAAAAAGTGCTACAGCAGCTGAAAATGGAAATTTAATAGATCTTCTAAAAAAATTAAATTTACAGAAAATATTAGGATGCTCTGGGGTCATCAAAACTCTTCCATCAAAAAATCTTGTAACTAATGGTACAAGTATTGGTGGAATTATTGGCAAAGTAATCGCATCTCATGAGAGTAATGGTGACTATAGAGTATTTAATCGGGGTACAGTAGGAAAATATGCAAGTACAGGAGGGAAGGAAGATATTGCAAAACGTACTATTAATGAATGGATATATTTAGGATCATTAGGTGGTGATAATATAAATAAACGCTTTGCAATGGGTAAATATCAGGTAATTCCAGATACATTAATTTATGTAAAAGATAAAATTAAATTAACAGGTGATGAAAAAATTACAAATAATTTGCAAGAAACAATATTTTTAGAAGCTTTTATTAAACCAACAATAATTCATACTGCTATTGTCAAAGGTGATCAAAAGAATATTGTTGATGCATGTATGTTTATTGCAAAAACTTGGGCATCTGTAGGTGTTCCATATGATACAATCCGCAAAGAAAAAAATAAAAAGACAAAAATTGAAAAGAAAATTCCAATAAAAAAAGGACAAAGTTTTTATGCTGGAATGGGGGGGATAAAGCCCATACTACACCTGAAGCAGTAATAAATGCATTAAAACAAATGAATCAAGATTATGCAAGATTAACACATGAAGGAAAATTACCTCAAAAAGCATTTGAGATGATTATGGCAATAGATAAAGCAATTTATTAAAAATGAGGTTAAACTGGATGTATAGATTAATTCTTTTATTAACATTTATTTTTATTACGCATAGTTATGCAGGTACTATAAATAAATTCACTATTTCAATTAATGGAAATAAAGGGCAGTGTAAATTTGACTATGGTGAAGTTGATTTTTGCTCAAAATATTATTTAGATTTGTATAGGAAGAATATAAATTTAAAGCCTAATTTTAATAAAAATTATATTCTACTTGATGTAAGTCAAGATGGAACAATTGTTGTTTTAGATCCTACACATAAAGAAGCTTTTCCTCTTTATGGTCAATATAGTAATAGTGAAGACGAAAATGGAAATTCAATATCTAATAGGATATTAAATTTCTCTAAAAATGATAATAAAATATTTATAAAAGGAAAGAGATATGCATATCGTAATATTTCGAACAGTGGAAATTATTTTTACGAATTTTTAAATAATAAATTTGAATATTTTGATCCAGATAAAAAAGTTAAAATAATTAAAAATGACTTAATTCAAAAGAAAATTGGAATTATACCTGCGGTAAGTTTACCTTTCAATTATAAATCTAAAGTTGAGAAAAAAAATACTTTGTTTGGTAGTGAGGTTACAGAAAATTTAGTAGAAAAAATAGAGGATTTGGGTGGATCAATCAACCCATCTCGATTGCTAATAAAATTGCCAAATAAAGATGGAGTAATAGTTTACCTTGCAACTTATGTAGATGAAGGGGAGTAAAAATCATTTATTTTAAATACTTATTTTAATGGTAAAGCATATCATGTATATTTTAATTCTGGAGCAGGTTTTTGGATAGATCAAAATTATAAAATAAAAGTTAGTAAATATAATAATGGGAAATTGGGTTTTATATATTATAATATTTTAGATGATGGGGAAATTATAAGTAGTAAAAATCCATTCTAAGTTAATTAAGGCATTTAATAAATTTTATTAAATGCTTTTTTATAAGTACTAGACGTCTTGCAAAAGTTCTTTTTATTTCTCTTACGCTGCATTGAAATATATTTCAATTTTTCTTAGGTAGAAAAATAAAGAGGGTGTAGGCAATTATGAAAGAAGCCTATTCTACATACGAGGTATATAGCCTCAAAACTTATTATGGTTCTAATGCTAAAACTCTAACTCAACTAGGTAGAAGTTTATCTTCTTGGCGACACACACTGTCGCCAACCACACAAAAATCTAGCGTTCAGTGCAAGTTCTATTGGGAATCTAAAACCGAGATGACTATAATCATGCTCCAAGCGTAGGAGGTTTACATATGTCATCAGCAAGTCAACTCAATGACAAGCAACTTGAAGCCATGAAATACACTCAAGGACCCTTGTTAGTACTTGCAGGTGCAGGCTCAGGCAAGACCTCGGTGATTACCCGAAAAATTGCCTACTTGGTACAGCAATGCCGCATTCCCGCGCATCGTATTACTGCCATGACCTTTACCAATAAAGCCGCACGTGAAATGAAAGAGCGTGTCGGTAAATTGCTGAGCCGTGAAGAAGCCAAAGGCTTGTCGGTGTCGACCTTCCATACCTTCGGTTTGAATCTGCTACGACTTGAACTCAAACATTTACCACTCAAAGCCAATTTTTCAATTTTGGATGCAGATGACTGCAAACGCATTCTGATTGACTTGATGCATCAAGACAATTTGTCAGGTGCAGAAAGCAAGGAACTGGTCGCGAAGGCAATGAAGAAAATTTCCGACTGGAAAAATGATCTGATTTTGCCTGAACAAGCACCGAGTACCTGTGAAACCGAAGACGATGTGCGCTTTGCCTATTTATATCAACTGTATGAGCGCAACTTGCGTGCCTACAATGCGGTTGATTTTGATGACCTGATTGTGCTGCCAACTCGCTTATTACAAGAAAATGCCGAAGTGCGCGACAAGTGGCAAAACCGTGTGCGTTATTTGCTGGTCGACGAATATCAGGACACCAACACCGCACAGTATATCTTGGTGAAATTACTGGTCGGAGTGATGGGGCAGTTCACCGCTGTGGGTGATGATGACCAGTCAATCTATGCATGGCGTGGAGCAAAGCCTGAAAACATGGCATTGCTCAAAGAAGATTTTCCCAATTTAAAAGTCATTAAACTGGAACAAAATTACCGTTCCACCAGTCGTATCTTAAAAGCTGCCAATGCTGTAATTGAAAATAACCCACATATTTTTGACAAAAAATTGTGGAGTGACAAAGGGCATGGCGAAGTCATCCGTATCATTACCTGCCGTAATGATGACGATGAAGCCGAGCGCGTGGTCAAGGACATCATGACGCATAAGCTCATGAACGGTAAAAACTGGAAAGATTACGCAGTGTTGTATCGCGGTAATTTTCAGGCACGAATACTAGAAACCCAGCTTCGCCAAATGCAAATTCCGTATAAACTCTCAGGCGGAACCTCATTCTTTGCGCGTAGTGAAATCAAAGACATCATGAGTTATTTGCGCCTGATCATTAATCCTGAAGATGACAGCGCGTTCCTACGCATCATTAATACTCCGAAACGTGCAATTGGTCCTGTGACTTTGGAAAAACTGGGTCTATTTGCTCAAGAAAATCATTTGTCGCTATTGATGGCGGCAGCAGATCAGCGTTTGGGCATGGTGCTGAGCAAAAAGGTCTGCTCGCAATTACATGAGTTTGCTCAGTTTATGGCAGATTACACCCGTGAATTGCTCGATGACGATCAGCCAGTACCGATTGTCCGTCAGATGATTACTGAAACAGGTTATATCGACTATATTCGCGAGCAATCGGCAACGCCTGCACAGGAAAAAACCAAGCTGGATAACATCGAAACTTTATACACCAGTATTCAAAGTTTGATTAATCGCGCTGAAGATGTCGATGAAAAAAATATTGAAAGCGTGATTCGTAAAATGGTGTTGCTGGATATGCTGGAGCAACAACAGGAAGAAGAAGACACTGATAAGGTCAACTTGTTGACCCTGCATGCTGCAAAAGGTCTGGAGTTCCCGTTTGTGTATATGATGGGGCTAGAAGAAGAGCTACTTCCACACAAAAACTCGATTGCAGCGGAAACGGTCGAAGAAGAACGCCGCTTAATGTATGTGGGCATTACCCGTGCGCGCCAAGGCTTGACCTTAACTTTGGCAGAACAACGTAAGGCGGGCGGGCAAATGAAACAGATGACCCCAAGCCGTTTCTTGGATGAATTGCCACAAGATGAACTCGACTGGCTCGGACGTAAGAAAAAGACACAACAGGTTCATGTTGACCCGAAAGAACAGGCAAAAGTTTATTTGGAAAATTTACGTGCCATGCTCAAGCATAAGCACTAATGTTTTAATTGTTTAGGAAAGTATATGAAAGTTCAGGTTAAAGTTTTAGACAAGCGTTTAGGTCAACAGTGGGCAATGCCAAGCTATGCGACTGCAGGTTCTGCAGGTCTTGATTTACGTGCATGTTTAGATGAAGCCATCCAGATTGAGCCAGGTCAAACCATATTGGTGAAAACAGGTTTGGCGATTTATATTGAAGATACAAATTTTGCAGGTCTGATTTTGCCACGTTCGGGTTTAGGTCATAAACATGGCATCGTTTTGGGTAATTTGGTTGGTTTAATTGACTCGGATTATCAGGGCGAATTGATGATTTCAGTGTGGAACCGTGGACAGCAAACTTTCACGCTTGAACCAGGCGAGCGTTTGGCTCAGTATGTGCTCGTACCTGTGATTCAGGCTGAATTTGAACAGGTCGAAGAGTTTGCTGCAACTGAGCGTGGAGCAGGTGGCTTCGGTCATACAGGTCAACATTAAAATCAGCAACTGATTTATCGTGGTGAAAAAAACTCCACATGGTTGGAGTTTTTTAACTTTATGTAGCGAACTTGGCGATTTCTTACAAAATAGCCAGAGTGTCGTATTTACAAGACACAAGGTTGTCCTACACAATTTATTCATGATTGATCTAAAAAAAAGTATTTTATGCAGTTAAACAAAAATGATTTTCCTGCGCATATCTTCCGTGCCTACGATATTCGGGGCAAGTTGAATGTTCTGACGCCAGTTGTCGTACAAGCGATCGCTGAAGCATTATCCCAACAATATTTACAACATCGGGTAATGACTGTGGTATTGGGCTATGATGCCCGTTTGACCAGTCCTAGTTATGCAGCCATTTTAGAACAAACTTTTAAAAAGAACGGCTTAAATGTGATCGAATTAGGCTGTTGTTCCACGCCATGTTTATATTTTTTCGCCATGCAGCACGGCGGTAATGGCGTGATGGTGACAGCAAGTCATAACCCAAAAAGTGACAATGGCGTTAAATGGATGTGTCAGGGAGATCCTTCATCTCCTGAACAAATTCAACAGGTTGCATTGTTAGCACAGCAACATTATCAACAGCAGCAATGTGTGATTTCATTTGCAGATCAGCCACATCAATTTATTGAGTCGTATAAAGCTGAATATTTGCAGTATTTACAACGCGATATTCATTTGGCGCGCCCCCTCAAAGTCGTAGTAGATGGTTTATACGGTTCTGCTGGGCAGTATGCTGTGGCGATTTTGCAACGCTTGGGTTGTCAGGTGATTGCACTACGCTGCGAAGCCAATGGCGAATTTCCTGAGCATGCACCTGATCCATCCACGGCCAAGCATTTGGAAAAACTCTGTCATACGGTACGTGAGCAGCGGGCTGATTTGGGCTTTGCTCTCGATGGAGATGGCGACCGTGTGGTAATGGTCGATGAAACGGGAGCAATTTTGCGTGCTGACCGTTTATTGTGCCTATTTGCCAAAATGTGCCTTGAACATCAGCCACAACGTGAAGTGGTATTTGATGTGAAATGCTCAAGCTTAGTGATTCAACAAATTAAGCACTATGGCGGTATTCCTCACATGTTACGTACAGGTAGTACCTTCTTGCGTAAATATATTGCGCATTCACAAGGACAGGCAATTTTTGGTGGGGAATATGCCGGGCATTATGTGTTTAATGACGGGCGTGGCAAAGGCTATGATGATGGTTTGTATGCAGCACTGCGTGCGATGGAATATTTAACCCAAAGCTCCACTCAGAAATTTTCAGGGTTGTTTGCACAAATTCCTGAGCGTTATGCGACAGAAGACACCTATATCCGTACTTATCAGCATCATCCTGTCGATGTATTACAAGATATTGAGCAACAAAGTCATAAAATTGCAGCACATTTGACGAAAATCGATGGGGTTAGGCTTGATTTTGATGATGGTTTTGGCATTATTCGAGCATCCAATACTGGCGAATATTTAACAGTACGCTTCGATGCCAGTAGTGCATCGCGTTTAAATGAAATTCGTCAAAACTTTGCATATCTGCTCAGCGAAAAATATCCAGAAATCGCGCACGATATTTGTAACGCGCAATAAGGAGAGGCACATGCCACACCAACACACTGGCCTCGACAAAGCACAGGTTTTAACAGAAGCTTTGCCGTACATTCAACGTTTCTCAGGAAAAACCCTTGTGGTCAAATATGGCGGCAATGCCATGACGGATCCTGAGCTTGAAAGCTCTTTTGCGCGAGACATTGTGTTGCTTAAAACTGTTGGCTTAAACCCAATTGTTGTACACGGTGGCGGGCCGCAAGTAGATTCCTTGCTCAAGCGTTTGGGGCAAGAGTCAGACCGTATCGATGGTATGCGTGTGACCGATGCTGCGACCATGGAAGTAGTGGAAATGGTGCTTGGCGGTAGCGTCAACAAATCCATTGTAAATCTGATTAACCAGCATGGTGGACGTGCCATCGGTTTGACAGGTAAAGACGGTAATTTACTCCGTGCCCGTAAGCTATTGATGAAAAAACAGAATGAAGATGGTTCTGTAAAAGAGATTGATTTGGGTATGGTCGGTGAAGTCGTAGGTGTGAAAACTGACGTTTTACAGATGTTTACTCAAAGTGACTTTATTCCTGTCATTGCACCGCTCGGTGTCGATGAACAAGGCAATACTTACAACATCAATGCTGACTTGGTGGCTGGTAAAGTGGCTGAAGCCTTGGGGGCAGAAAAACTGATTTTGTTGACCAACATCAGCGGCGTGCTCGATGAAAATAAAAATCTGCTGACTGGTTTAACCACGCATGAAGTCGATCAGTTGATCGAAACAGGTGTGATTTATGGTGGCATGATTCCAAAAGTCAGTTGTGCGCTAGATGCGGTCAAAGGTGGTGTGGTGAGTGCACATATCGTCGATGGGCGAGTGCCACATGCAACCTTGTTGGAAATCTTTACCGATCACGGGGTTGGAACACTGATTACCAACCGTGCCAAATCTGGGCATCCGCAAGTTTAAATCCAAAGAACCGCAGCAATGCGGTTTTTTTACATTTAAAACTTATTATTCAATAATTCTAATTAGATTTTATTTGTTAGCATTATTTTTCATAAAGACAGTGAAAAAACGCATTTGCAGATCGAAGCTGCATCCGCTACATTGCCTATAGATGTATTTGATTGTAAGAAGATTTAAGTATGTGCCAGCTACTCGGAATGAATTGTGCGACACCCACCGATATTACTTTCTCGTTCCGAGGGTTTTCACAACGCGCGGGGGTGACCTCTGATCATTGTGATGGCTTTGGCATAGCTTTTTTTGAAGATAAAGCCTGCCGCTTGTTTGTCGATAACCAGTCTGCGGTCGAGTCACCGATTGCTGACTTGATTCGCAATTATCCGATTAAATCACGCAATGTGATTGCACATATCCGTAAAGCGACACAAGGTAAAATCACCCTTGAAAATTCGCATCCGTTTTTGCGTGAGTTGTGGGGGCGTCACTGGATTTTCGCACATAATGGCGATCTGCATGGGTTTCAGCCTGCGCTGAGTGGGCATTTTACGCCTGTTGGCAATACTGACAGTGAATATGCATTTTGCTTTTTGCTAGATCAGTTGGTGGAGCGTTTTGGTTATCAGGAACCTTCAATTCAAGATATTTTTCAGGTTTTACAGGAAGTTGCTCCACAAATTGCAGAGCATGGCACATTCAATTTCTGTTTATCCAATGGTCAAGCGTTGTGGAGTTATGCCACCACCAAATTACACTGGATTGTACGTGAATATCCATTTCAACATGCACAGCTGATTGATCTGGATGTCGAAGTTGATTTTAGTGAAGTAACCACACCAGAGGATCGTGTTGCTGTTATTACCACTGAGCCGCTGACACAAAATGAACAGTGGACAGCTTTTCGGGCAGGAGAAATGATTTTATTTCAGCAGGGGCGTCCGATTTTACATGCCATGACCATCGTACAGCGCTTGATTCGTGAAGCGCAAGACCCTTCTTTACGACGTATCAGTAAAGCTGATTTATATTAGATTTTTCGAATTATTTTTTATATTTGGTAAAAACTAACTATATAAGCAATTGAATTGATTAAAAAATACTTGATTCTTTTGGTTGGGTATGTGAGGTTTTGTGAACTTAATCAAATAATTAGTGAAAAGTGCTGTAATTCTGAGGACATTGCTTGGTTTTTCGTTGATCATTTTTTGTATATTATGCCTCGAAAATGAAATATGAATGCGTTAGGTGACCTCACTATGAAGATGAATTGGCGCTCTGAATACAATACTGGTATTGAAGTGATTGATGATCAGCATAAACGTATTCTCGATTATATTAATCAAATCGAAGATGTGCGTTTTACTCACGATCGCAATCAAATCAAAGTGGTATTGGATAATATTATTGACTATACCCAGTCTCATTTTACCTTTGAAGAAAGTCTGCAAGAAGAGGCAGCCTATAAGTATCGTGTGCCACATAAGCGCGTACATGACTTATTTATTAAAAAAATTGAAACCTATCGTGATCGTTTTATGATGGGGCAAGCCATTGAAGATGAGTTGCATCAAATTTTAACAAAATGGTTGATTAATCATATTCAACACGATGATGCCGATTATGTTGGTGCAGTCAAAGAAAACATGAAAGGTATTATTCGTGAGCATGAAAAGAAAAAAGGCAAGAACTGGTTCGCACGGTTCTTCTCATAAATAATAAAAACAATAAACTAGAATAATCATAAAAAACTACAGCTTGCTTTATGCGCCAAAAATCATTGCCTCGGCAATGATTTCTTTTTTCTACAAACTTTGATTTTCAGCCATGACAAAGGCAAAATAGCTCATTATTTTTAACTTCGGATGCAGGACAGACCTATGTCACGATGGTTATCGCCACTGATGGCGTTTTGTTTATCATTTATGTTGATTACCACGCTTGCGCCAGTGGTGGGGATTCAATTGGATCGGCAACTGGATTTCTGGTTGCTGTGGCTGGTCATGATGGTCGTACTGGCATTGCCTTTTGCCTACATGGAAGTCGCACTGGTTAAACGCGCAAAGACAACAGCCTTGCAAGCGTTGATGGCCTTGACGCGTGAAGCGGATGCTTCAGCATATTGGCGTATTGCAGGTTGGTTGGCTGTGGTGTTTATGCCATTTTTAGCAGGAGCACTGATTGCCAATGCGAGTCACTCCTTAACGCATTATGTCCAACTACCTGTTGCAGAAAATATTGTATTTGCGATTCTGGCGGTAGTTGCTGTTGCTGCATCATTTTTGCCACGCCTGATTTTGGTTGGTATGAGTGCAGTTATGCTGCTGGTTTCACTGGTTTTGAGTCATATCTTCCCATTGAACTTAACTGCATGGCATATCACCGCAATTCACTTCTCTGAATGGGGCTATGCGGTAGTTCTAGCACTGGTTGCTACAGGGCTGGGGTTAGGTGTGTATGCGCAGACCAGCTTGGTGCAAATCAAAGATACTGAGCAAGCCACTCCCAATGCTTTACCTGTTTGGGTCGCACAAGTGCTTGCAGTGGTACTTTTTGGCTTTTTTGCGGTACAAGCAGAACTTCCAGCGATTACTATTTTAGTGAGTGCAGTGGCAGTCGCTGCTGGCTTTATACAATTGGCGCGTGAACAATTACAGCAACGTCAAATTGCGATGGTTGTACAATGGGCCATTGTTTTAATTGCAATATTGACATGGGCATGTCTTGCAATTGTTCCAGTACTCAATACTGTACTTATGCTTTGGGGATTATTGATTTGTCTGATTTACGCGTTTTTTGCCGGTTGGATCATGAAAATCAGCCATTTGCGTAAATCACTGAATTTCAGTCAGGAAGTGACTTATAACCTGTGGCGTATTTCCGTGCGTATTGTTGCGCCTTTAGCAATTGTATTGGCAATGGTAGCGATTGTGCTGGGGGCAGTGTAATGCAGCAGGTTTGGGTTGCCTATGCAACCACACAGCAGCAATACTATATGACGGTTGAATTTCAGCAGGGGATGACTGTACAGGATGCGATTGAGCAGAGTGGTCTTACCATGCAGACTGACCTGCCGCAGCCTTTACAGGTGGGAATTTTTGGGGTCAAAGTTAGTCTTGAACATGTCTTGCAGGCAGGTGATCGGGTGGAAATATACCGCCCATTGCTAATTAATCCTCAAGATATTCGCCGTAATCGTGCTGCGAATCATCCCGTCGGACGCTATCAGAAAGGAAATCGGTTTAAACGATCTTCTTAATAAAAGAAAACCCCAATCAGATTTGATTGGGGTTTTCTTTTACCGTATCGATGCATCAATGGATCGATTAGGGTTGTGCAGACAGGATTGCATCTTTTGAAGATGGTAATCCTGGTTGTGCATCTGGAAGCGTGTCTAAGCCTTCAATTTTGGTAACAATACCTGATTTATCAAAGAAAATACGCAGATGCTGACCATGAGCTGCTGGAATCTTGGCTTTTTTCGCATAAGTTCCTGGGATATAATTGTAAACATAATCCCAACGTTCTGGATTAAGTGGGTCAGTAATGGTTGGGCTACCAAGTAAGAAACGAACTTGTTGGTAACTCATGCCAACATGTATCTGAGAAGCTTGGGCTTTTGTTAAAGGTGTCCCTTGAGGAATATCTATTTTATAGACACAGCCGGCAAGCAATGAACTGACGAGTAAGGTCGTCAACATAATTTTTTGCATTTTTGCTACACTATCCAAATCAATTGTGATGCATTTAATCTAGTGATAGATCATACTGCATATAAACTCTGTTGCATATTCCAACTTAACAAATTGTTGAGAGACTTTTTCATGCCCATTTCGAATCAAGATTTGCGTAAAGCAGGACTTAAAGTAACCCTTCCAAGAATTAAGATATTGGAATTACTTGAAAGCTCAAAACAACACCATTTGAGCGCTGAAGATATTTATAAAACATTACTAGATCAAGGTGAAGATGTTGGTTTAGCAACCGTGTATCGCGTGTTAACACAATTTGAAGCTGCCGGCATTATTCAACGTCACCATTTTGAAAATAATCACTCGGTTTTTGAAATTATGCAAGAAGATCATCACGATCATCTTGTGTGCCAAAATTGTAATAAAGTCCTTGAATTTACAAACGATGTTATTGAGCATGAACAGCATGAAGTTGCAAAAGAGTATGGTTTTACGCTTACAGGGCACTCGTTGAATTTGTACGGTTATTGCGATGCGACTGAATGTCAGGATGCATCACGCAAGAAATAATCCCTACATAAATATAACAAATAAAAAAGGCATTTCTTAAAGAAATGCCTTTTTTATTGATGACTTACTGGCCATCAAAGGTGATTTTGCTACTCGCGTTGAGGAGCTGACCTGCACCATCTTCGGAGAGCTTGATTTGTAAGCGTAGATCATTTGGCGAATCGGCATGACGAAGTGCATCTTTATAATTAATTTCACCTGCTTTATATAAATCAAACAAGGCTTGGTCAAAAGTCTGCATTCCCAGTTCGCGAGAGCGAGTCATGAGAGCTTTAAGCTCATGTATTTCGCCTTTACGAATATAATCTGCCATCAATGGACTATTAATCATGACCTCAATCGCTGCACGGCGGGATTTACCGTCAACTGTTGGTACGAGTTGCTGCGCTACAACGGCACGCAAGTTGAGCGATAAATCCAGATAAATCTGCTCGTGGCGTTCTGTTTCAAAGAAGTGAATGATCCGCTCAAGGGCTTGGTTGGCATTGTTGGCATGCAGTGTCGCAAGTACCAAGTGGCCAGTTTCAGCAAACGCAACGGCATAGTCCATGACTTCCTTGGTACGAATCTCACCAATCAAGATTACATCAGGTGCCTGTCGTAAGGTATTTTTGAGTGCAACTTCAAAAGAGTTAGTATCAATACCGACTTCGCGTTGGGTGATAATACAGCCAGCATGCTGGTGTATAAACTCGATTGGATCTTCAATGGTAATGATATGCCCTTTGGAGTTATGGTTACGGTGACCTAACAATGCAGCCAAAGAAGTCGATTTACCTGTACCTGTAGCCCCTACAAAAATAATAATGCCACGCTTGGCCATGACCAGTTCTTTAAGAACAGACGGTAACTTTAATTCTTCAACACTTGGAATTTTGTGTTCAATACGGCGCAAAACCATACCGGGTAAATCCCGTTGGTAAAAGGCACTGACACGGTAACGTCGGGTTTGTTCACGGTTAGTAATCGCAAAGTTGCATTCCCGAGTTTCACTAAATTCTTTGCGTTGCTTTTCACTCATGATGGCATGAATGAGCTGGTCAACTATTTCACCGGTCAGTTTAGTCGATGAAATGGGGGTAAGTTGCCCATTGATTTTCATTGATGGTTCAGCATCTGCGGTAATGAACAAATCCGATGCTTTTTTCTCACTCATCATGTTGAGTAAGTCATTAAAATCCATAGCCATGGCAGGGTTCCCTTCGCTGAATTACATAAAGCTGTCTGGTTGTTTGGCGGCGGTACGTGCGACATCCTTGGTAATCACACCCTTTGTGACAAGGTTTTTGAGGCTTTGATCGAGTGTGACCATGCCCTGATTGGCACCTGTTTGAATTGCTGAATACATTTGTGCCACTTTGTTTTCACGAATTAGGTTACGAATAGACGGTACACCCAGCATGATTTCATGTGCTGCAACACGACCACCCCCCGTTTTTTTCAGCAGGGTTTGTGAAACCACTGCCTGTAAAGATTCTGACAGCATGGCACGAATCATATCTTTTTCTTCAGCAGGGAATACGTCAATCACACGGTCAATGGTTTTTGCAGCAGAGGTGGTATGTAGTGTTCCAAATACCAAGTGACCAGTTTCAGCGGCAGTTAGTGCCAAACGAATCGTTTCTAAGTCACGCATCTCACCGACCAAAATAATGTCAGGGTCTTCACGCAGTGCTGAACGGAGTGCTTCGTTAAAGCCATGCGTATCGCGATGTACTTCACGCTGGTTGATCAGACACTTTTTAGATTGATGTACAAATTCGATTGGGTCTTCGATGGTTAAAACATGATCATAACGGTTTTCGTTAATATAGTCGATCATTGCTGCAAGTGTGGTTGATTTACCAGAACCTGTCGGTCCTGTAACCAGCACAATACCACGAGGAAATTCACAGATTTCTTTAAAGGTATTGCCTAGACCCAGATCTTCCATAGTCAGGATTTTTGAGGGAATGGTACGAAATACTGCACCTGCACCACGGTTCTGGTTAAATGCGTTGACACGGAAACGCGCCACGCCAGGAACTTCAAAAGAAAAGTCAGTTTCTAGGAGTTCTTCATAATCATGGCGTTGTTTATCATTCATGATGTCATAAATGAGGCGATGGACATCCTTGTGCTCTAATGCAGGAAGATTGATGCGGCGTACTTCACCATCAATACGAATCATCGGCGGTAAACCTGCAGAAAGGTGTAAATCCGATGCCCCATTTTTTGCAGAAAAAGCCAGTAATTCTGTAATATCCATTCTTGCCCCAAAGGTTTCGTTATTTTTGTAAAATAATAACGGCTTTCAAAACATCTAACCAATACTTTCCACCGCAAAACATGAAAAAAACCTTGAGAGATGCCTGTTTATGAATCATTACCAAGAATCTCGTGATGCTGTATTGCAACAAATACAACATGCATGTGCACAATCCCACCGTTCAGCTGATAGCATTCAATTGCTTGCCGTGTCGAAAACCCATCCGAGCGATGCTTTACGTGGCATGTATGCAACAGGTCAGCGAGCTTTTGGCGAAAATTATTTGCAAGAAGCACTGGATAAAATTGAGGCGTTGCAGGATTTGGCGATTGAATGGCATTTTATTGGGCATGTGCAGCGTAATAAAACCAAACATCTGGCTGAAAAATTTGCTTGGGTGCATGGTGTTGATCGCTTAATTATTGCTGAACGCTTGTCAGGTCAGCGTTTAGACTCCGATGAACCATTGAATATTTGTTTACAGGTGAATATTGATGGTCAAGATAGCAAAGATGGCTGTGCCCCTGAAGAGGTTGCAACATTGGTTGCGCAGATTAGCCAGCTTCCTCGTTTGCGTTTACGTGGTTTGATGGTGATTCCTGCACCCAATAATCTGAAAGCATTTGCCGATGCACAGACGCTATTTGAACAAGTCAAAGAGCACCACGCTCACCCTGACGACTGGGATACGTTAAGCATGGGCATGTCGGGCGATCTTGAAGCAGCAGTTGCCGCAGGCTCAACCATGGTTCGGGTCGGAACAGCATTGTTTGGTGCGCGAGATTATCAAAAATAACCATACAGATCAGGTGCTATCAGTCAGGCAAAAATTAAATGCGCGGTCTTATGCATGTAGTCATATTGTTTTGGAAAACGGAAGTCAAAATGATGTGTGGTATTGACCAGACTGACTCAGGGCTTTTAGCTCGTTTCAATGGGCTTAGGGTGAATACACACTGATGGGCTTGTTTATACAATTGGGGTTTCCCAGTCGTTGAAAACACGTTGTTTGGGAGACGCACGATTTTGACGATAGCCTTTGCGGAGGAGGGCTGTTGTGGCATCGTACGGTTCCCATTCACATCGGATCTATTGTCTAGCCCACAATTTCAATTTTACTTGCTCCTGAACCGAGTGGCTGCACTTGAATTTGTACAGGGATGCGTTCATGCATGTCCTGAATATGCGAGATCAGTACGACTTTACGTCCCTGATTTTGCAATTGATCGAGTGCATTCATCACCATGTGTAGCGATGATGCATCTAAGGTGCCAAAACCTTCATCAATAAACAGTGATTCGATTTTCATGGAGCCTGATGCCATATTGGCAATCGCCAGTGACAAGGCAAGGGCAGTGAGGAAGGATTCACCACCAGACAGTGAGGCAACCGAACGTACTTCGCCATCCATATCATGGTCAATGATGGCGAGGCTAAGCGAGTGTTCCAGACGCTTGAGCGTGTAACGCTGTGACAGCATCGCCAGTTGTTGATTTGCATATTCAAGTAAAATATCCAGATTGTATTGCTGAGCCAGATCACGGAATTTTTTGCCGTTGGCATCTCCCATTAAACCTGAAATTTTACCCCAGCGATGTTCCTGCTGCTGAATTTGCTGAATCTGTTCGAAAAATTCTTGTTGTTTCTCTAGATTGCGCTGATGTAGTTCCAGTTTAAGTTTGAAGTTGTCGCGGATGTCTTGGGTTTGTTGCAGGGATTCAAGCAATACTGTGAATTCGGTTTGCAGTTGAGCCAGTCCAATTTCAGGCTGATGGCCCAAATGTTGTTGTAATTGCTCTTGAATGGCTTTTAGTGCCGCCTGAGCATCTGCCAAGCCACGCTCGGCATCTTGAACGTCTCGGCGGATCTGTTGGGCTTCTTCAGGCGAAATGTGTTGTAGCTGAGAAAGTAACGGCTGATCAAACTCTGCATGTTGTGTTAGCCATTGTTCGATTTCAAGGGTTGCTGCCTGATGTTGCGCCGTCACCTGAAGCAACTGAATGTTGAGCTGATCAAGTTGCCGTTGCTGCTGATCAAATTTTTCGCGGGCTTGTTCGAAACTTTGGCGAATTTGGTTAAATTGAATCTGTAGATTTTGACGTTGCTCATCATATTGAATCAACCATTCATGTGGTTTTTCAATCTGCATTTGCGTCATTTTAAAAATCAATTGGATCGCGAGTTCTTTATTTTCTTGCCCTTTACGCTCACATTCTGCTTTCTCTTTTTCTGCTTGTTGAATTTGCTCATGCTTGGTATGAATTTCATGTATTTTTTGCTGTAAGCGCTGAGCTTGAGTATCAAATTGATGTTGCAAAACTTCGATATGGTTTAAAAGCTGACTACGTTGGTTGAGCTGCTGCACCATTTGATTGGCAATCTTTAGAGGGTGTTTTTGCCATGCATCACGTTGCTCTGTCGTGAGTAGATCGAGCAGATACTGAATATTTTGTTCAGACTGCTGCACAATCGAAAGTTGCTGTGACGTTTGCTGAATGTGCTGGGCAAGCTCACGTTGCTGCTTTTGGAGAGTGTCTAGCTGTTGGATCGACTGTTCGATCTGCTGCTTATCGTGTTGAAGTGTTTGAATGATTTGTAAAAGCTTCTGCTGGGTTAGCTCAGGGGCTTGGCTGAAATCAAGGTCAATTTGAGCTTGTGTGCAGACCTGACTCATGGATTGCTGAGTTTTTTCAAGATCAGCGGTTAAAGCATTTAGGCGGCTTTGATTTTGCGTGAGCGCCATACTGTGTTGTACATGAATCTGCTGCGCCTGTTGCCAAGCCTGCAATTGCTGTTGTTCCAGTTGAATGGCTTGTTGTTCTTGTTGTTCCTGTAAATTAAACAGCTCACTGGAAAGTGCAGATAAATCTGTTTTAAACGGATGGTGAGTACTGCCACAGACCAAGCAGGCTTCGCCTTCAATCAATTGCTCACGTAGCTTTTCAATATTTTCGGTATGCACCAGGCGTTGCTGCTGCAAGAGGCGTTGTAACTGTTCTCGTTCCAGTTTTTGGGTTTGATATTGCTGTTCAGTGTGCTGAACCTGTTGTGTACTTTGCTCAATCTTTTGTGAGAGTTCAGTAGATTGTTTTTGAACAGTATCTTGTTCTAAGCGAAGTTGAACATATTGCTGAAATTGAGTATTGATGAGAGCCAATTGATGGCTTTGTGCAAATATTTTCTCATGCTGGCTACGGAGCTGCCGTAATTGTGCATCAATATTTTGCTCATGACCAAATTGCTGTTGCAGTGAAGCAAGCTGTCGTTGTTTTTGACTTAAATCTGTTTGTGCAGTTGCAAACTCACCGAATTGTTGTTCGAAGCTTTGAAAATGCTGAATAAAGCGTTGTAGTGGTGCTATATGTGCAGACACTCCTTGATCCAAACTTGAAAATTGTGCGGTTTGTTGTAGCTGTTGTGACCCTTGCTCAAGCTGCATGCTGAACTGATCGCAGTCCGTTTGCAATTGAGTCTGTTGTTGTAATAACGGTTGTAAAGTTTGTTGCAAACTTTCTAGCGTGGATTTGGCTTTAACAAATTGCTTGCCAATAAATTCGCGCTCTTGAATATAGGTTCGGACTTTCTCAAGGTTGGACTGATGTATTTGTTCAAACGTATGTTGAGCTTTAAATTGTTGATCGACATTTTCAAACACAGTTTTTTCTTGTTCAAAACCGTGTTTAATAACGTTGAATTTTAGCTGGCAGCTTTGAATTTGCGGTTGTAACTGATGCAGTTCCGCCTGAGTTTTTTGCTGTTGAATCACACTCGGGCGAATTGAGGCAAAGGTTTCCAATTGTTTAAGTTGCGTGCGTTTTGAACCCAATGCATCAAATTTTTGTTGCTGCTCAGTCAGATGTTGCTGGCGTTGTTGTATATCCTGTTCGAGTTGCTGCTGCTGGGTAAACCAGCGCTGATATTGCTCAAGTTTTATCTTCTCAGTATTGAGTTTTTCATACTGCATATTGCTGTGTTGCAGTTGCTCGGTCAGTTCAGTCACAGCTTCATCTGACAAGATTTCAATATGTCCTAAAACATTTTCCAGTTCTTTACGTTGCTTGGCAATGTCACGGGTTTTTTCAAATGCCAATTGCCCGATTTTGGCAAAAATCGCCGAGTTGGTCAGATATTCGAGCAGTTCACCGCGTTCACTGTCGCGGGCTTTTAAGAAAGCAGTGACTTCAGATTGGGCTAGCAACACCGCGCGGGTAAATTGTTCAAACGACAACTGGGTAATGTTTTTGATACTGTCATCGACGGCTTTGGTTTTGTCGGCAATCACCACACCATCGCTCAGGCAAGTTAGCGAGCGCTGTACGCTTTGTAATTTGCCCGTAGGGTTTTCACGGGCGCGCTTGAGTTCCCAACGTGCCAAATAACGTTTCTGATCGGGTGCAATAAAGCTCACTTCAGCAAAACCATGCCCCGCGCCTCGCCGTAGCACGGTTAAAGGTGAATTAGATAATAATTCTGAACCGTCGACATCACGAAGTTTACCGTCGCTTTCTTTGAGGCGCGGAATTTTATTAAATAGGGCAAGGCACATCGCATCCAAAATCGTGGATTTGCCTGCGCCCGTTTTGCCTGTAATTGCGATCAGCCCTGCATTTGCCAATGGCTGACTTTCAAAATCAATCCACTGTTCACCTGCCAGAGATGCCAGATTTTTTATGCGAATAGATAAAATTTTCATGGCAAATCCTTAAGCAGAGGTTTCATCATCAAGTACATGTTGGGCTTGTTCAACCAAACTCATAAAGTCTTTGAGTACGCTGTCATCGGCATCGTAACCTTGTTTTTGCCACAGGCTGCTAAATAGTTTTTCAGGGGTCGGTGGTTCTAGACTTATGTTTAAAGCCTGATCTTGTTGCTGTTCATTGGGTAAATACTGGCGGGAAATCTTGACCAGTCGATAACGGTTTTTTGGCAGTGCATCTTCAAACTGTTGCCGCAAATTTAGAGCAGGTGGTTGGGCAGTGCTGTATTCAATATCCACATATTCACGTTGTTCAATCTCCTCAATTTCGCCGTGTGGTAAAGCCTGTAACTGGGTAAAGACTTCATCGAGACTGCCGCGAATGGCAATCAGGTTGATGCTGCGTGGAATGGCTATTGCGTCAAAAGTACACGGCTGTTCAGGATTTTTGGGATCAATCCTGACATCAACTACCTGATGCTTATAATGAATTTCGCTAAAAGACAAGGGGATCGGCGAGCCGCTATAACGAATATGTGCTTGTCCGACTTTTTGCGGTTTATGCAAATGTCCCAGTGCCACATAATCAATTGCACCATCAAATAATGCAGTAGACAGCGCTTCTTCATTACCAATGATAATTGGTCGTTCCGAGTCTGATGTTTCTGCACCTTGCATGTGTGCATGCGACATGACAATCAATGCCTGTTCAGGTGTTTTTCTTTTTTGTGCTTCGCCAATCAGGGTACGATGTAGATATTCAATTGCGGATTGGCTGGTGCTGGTCTGATCGTTCAGGCCTGTAATTTCCGCAGAACGTAGAAAAGGCAGTGCCACACACCACGCCACAATATTTTTTTGGGCATCATAAATCGGCAAAATCAGGCGCTCAGTATTTAAGCTTTTGTCATCGTTCCAGCGAATTACACCGACAGCTTTTGCATGGTATTTTTCCAGTAATGGTTCGACCTGTTCGATTCGATAACCTGAATCATGATTGCCGGCAATCATCAGGGTTTGCATCTGTGGTGCAGCCTCGTGTGCATCGGCAAGGAATTGATAGAGTTGTTTTTGTGCCTGTGAGCTCGGATTGATCACATCGAAAATATCACCTGCAATCAGCAGAGCATGTGGTTGTTTTTCTTTGATTTGTTGAATGAGCCATGCCAGAAATTGTTCATGTTCATAGTGGCGAGAATGGTTATAAAAGAATTGCCCCAAATGCCAGTCTGAAGTATGAAGAAAATGCACGCTCATAAAGTTGGAAGTCCTGCGAATGAATGCCCATAAGGTAGCATAAAGCTGTATGCAAGTTGCAGAATACGCATCAAGATTGAAAGTGACTTTTTTACGGTAATTGAATTGGGTTGATTGAATCTATTTTATTTTATTGATTTTTTTCTGGGTATATTGTGTTTCGATATTGCTAACCCCATATTAATTTATAGGTGTGATATTCAATAGATTGCTTAAAACGAGTGAAAAAATATTCTGAAAAAGAAAAGACCAACGATTCGAGTGATATAAATCGTTGGTCTAAGATACTTCGTACAACGGGTTATTTTTATGAAGTTACCCGAGGCAAAGATTGTTGATGGCAGGTAACTGAAGAGACGTTTTCGCTGATGCCGTGCAAAAACGTCAACAACAGACCTTGTACCCTATATAACGTCAGTGTTTGAGTAATGGTTGACAAGAAAAGCTAAAAAACTTTAAAAAAACTCAAGCGGTCTAATTTGTGATCAAATATTGGCAAGCATGCTATATTTTAGAGCATCTCATCTAATAAAAATGAATAAAGGAAATACTATGTCTGCTGCAACTATTTTGATTACAGGTGCTTCGGGCTTTATTGGCGGGCATTTGTTACCGTATTTGTTAGAGCGTGATTATCGGGTGATTGCCCTGAGCCGTAAAAATCGAACGTCAGACCACCATAACCTGCGCTGGGTTCAGAAACTCAGTCAGGTCAATAATGAAATGATTGACTATGTGATTAATCTGGCGGGAGAAAATATTGGTCAGCAGCGCTGGAGTACAGAGCGCAAAGAGCAACTGATTTATAGTCGGGTTGAGACTACAACACAATTGTTTCAGTGGCTTAATCACCAGAAGCATCAGCCAAAACTGGTGATTTCAGGTTCAGCAGTAGGTTATTACGGGATTGATGAACAGCAACAGTGGCAAAAGATTTGCGATGAAAATACTGAGCCCCAAGACATTTTTATGTCAGAACTTTGTCAGCAGTGGGAACAGGCCGCTTTAGCATATCAAGCGCAGTACACGGTTAAAATTATCCGTTTAGGCGTGGTCTTTGCCGCAGATGGTGGAATTTTACCGCAGATGCTGCAACCGATAAAAATGAAACTGGTTGGAAAAATCGGACATGGTCGTCAGCCTGTCGCATGGGTGCATATTGCTGATGTACTCAGTGTGATTGAGTTTCTAATCACTCATCAGCCACAGGCACACGTTTTTAATGTAGTGGCACCTGAACAGTCGACCCAACAGCAGTTTGCCGAGTGCGCTGCCAAATATTTGCAGGTTCGTCCACTACTGACAGCCCCAAGTTTTGCTTTTAAGCTTTTACTGGGCGAGCAATCTCAACTGATTTTAAATGGACAGTTTGTCCAGCCCAAAGCTTTGCTTGACGCAGGCTATCATTTTCATTATCCAACTCTGGATTTGGCATTGCAGCAATTATTGGCGTAATTAGGCGAGGGCATTTTGTATGAGACGCTGCGGCGAATACGCTGCTGGATCGACCAAAGTGCTTTGTTGCAACATGAGTTGACGCAGTAGGCGCGCAGAAGCAGGTCCCATACATAAACCATTACGGAAATGTCCGAAGTTGGCCCATAAGTTGTCGACCTCTGGCATTTGCCCGATGTAAGGCACGCCGTCTGGGGAACTTGGGCGTAAGCCTGCCCATTGATCGACCAGTGGAAACTGTGCCAGTTCTGGCACCATTTCAAATACCGCATCGACAATATTTTGCTGAATATGGGCTTTTGGTGTGTTGTCAAAACCAAAATCATTCATGCTTGAACCACAGACAATATGTCCATCACGCCGTGGAATCAGGTACATGACCTTATTCATACACATGGTCGGCAACCAGTTTTCTGGTGTTTTAAACAGTGCCATTTGTCCATGTACAGGTTTGACTGGAATGCTTAAATTGAGTGGCTCAGCCCAAGTTTGACTCCACGCACCTGTGGCAAGTACCACCTGATCAGCTACAAATTTTTCGCCATTTTCAGTGTGAATTGCTGTGACTTTCTGATTTTGAATCTGTAATTTTTGAATTGCACAGTTTTCCACAAATTTGATTTGATGTTGCTGTTTTAAATAAGCAATTAAAGACTGCAACAGCCGTGGGTTTCGCACATTGGACAGGTGCGGAAAATACAATGCCTGCTGAAACTGTTCCGAGACACGTGGGTTGACCTGATGTAAGTGTTGTCCCTGTAGCAGTTCTGCGTATTGCATCGGTTCCTGATAGCGTTGCGCATAGCTTTGCCCAATGGCAAAATCTTCAGGGTCAAAAATCAGCATACCTGTATGCTGAATCTGAAAATCAATCTGGGTGATGGGATACAACTGTTCATTGTATTCCTGATAAAGCGCCTTGCCATATTGAGCCAGCTGGTTGACCGCAGCAGGGTAGCGCCACGGGTACATCGGCGACAAAATCCCACCGCCTGCCCATGAAGCTGCTTTGCCTGCATGTTGCTGGTCAAAAATCGTGACGGAACAGCCGTGTTGAATCAGTTCAAAGGCTGAGAGTAAACCACTTACACCCGCCCCAATGATGGCAATCTGCATCGTGCGCTCGATCTATCTAGGAAAACGAATTATTGCATTTCTTTGAGTTTTTGCGCAGCGACATCGGCAAAGTATGTCCAGATCCCGTCTGCACCTGCACGGCGGCAGCACAATAATGATTCTAGAATCACATTGTCACTGAGCCAGCCATTTTGAATCGCGCCTGCAAGCATGGCATATTCACCACTCACCTGATACACGAAGGTCGGAACACCGAAGGTATCTTTGACTTCACGCACGACATCTAGATATGGCAAACCTGGTTTGACAATCACCATGTCTGCACCTTCTTGCAAGTCTAGAGCAATTTCATGCAAGGCTTCAGCGCGGTTGCCGATATCCATTTGGTACGTGTATTTGTTGCCACCTTTTAAGTTGCTTGATGAACCCACAGCATCGCGAAATGGGCCATAAAAACTTGAGGCGTATTTTGCAGAGTACGCCATGATATTGGTATAAATGAAGTTATTTTGTTCGAGTGCCTGACGAATCGCGCCAATACGTCCGTCCATCATGTCACTCGGTGCAATCACATCAGCACCTGCTTCAGCGTGGCTGAGTGCCTGTTTAATCAGGCATTCTACGGTTTCATCATTTAAGACATAACCGTTTTCATCAATAATGCCGTCCTGACCATGCGTGGTATAAGGGTCAAGTGCGCCGTCAGTAATCAGCACCATTTCTGGTAATTCTTTTTTGAGTAAACGGCAGGTGTTTTGAACCACACCATCTTCACGCCACGCGGCTTCAGCAGTCAGGCTTTTGTCTTCTTGTGGTGTAACAGGGAACAGCGCCAGTTTAGACACTCCAAGCTCTAAAAGGCTTTCCGCTTTTTTCAACAGCAAATCAGCTGACAAACGCTGAATGTTTGGCATACTTGGAATGTCTTCACGCTGGTTTTGTCCTGGCAGTACAAATACAGGGTAAATCAGGTGGTGTGGGGTAATTTGAGTCTCACTGACCATCGCTCGAAGTTGATCATTCTTACGGATACGGCGCATACGGGTGGCAGGAAATGCAGGGCGATTGAACGTATAAGTCATAACAATCTCGATGTTCAGTATTAAACTTGGGGGCTATTGTAGCCCTATAATGAGGCGTTTGTACAAGAACATATCATCATTCAAGGAATAACTCAGCATGGGTCAAGCAAAAAAAACATGGACAGGGCAACTGGATATTTCATCTGAAAATCAGCTCTCTGCAGTCTTGCAGCAATTGTGTGATGCCTTTAACCATTCGCCTTTTTTACAACATAACGGGATTTGCATGCGGGTGGTGGATGATCAGATTCAAGGGCATTTGAATATGCAGCCAAACCTGATTGGCAATGTGGCTTATGAAATTTTACATGGCGGTGTGGCGGCCACCTTACTCGATAGCCTTGGCGGTGTGGTGGCAATGGCAGAATTATATAAGCGTGCCGATATTCAGCATCGAGAACAGGTACTTAAACAGATCGAACGTCTGGCAACACTGGATTTGAGGGTGGATTATCTGGCACCTGGTCGTGGGCAAGCATTTATTGCTCATGCAGAAGTCTTAAGAATGGGCAAAAAAAGTTGTACAATGAGAATGTCTATGCAAAATGACTGTTCAGTCACTATAGCGGTAGCAATCGCTTCTTATGCTTACTAAATAGATGAATATTAATAAATATTGATTAATATTAAAACTTTAGATTGTGTTTTTAGGTATTAGAAACCTCCTAAAATAAGGTGTTCTGTTGCACTTTGTACACGTTTTTACGAAAAAAACAATCTTGTATTTTTATAATCAAAATGTGATTTTTACCCGATATAACGAAGCAAACGATTCAAAAAATCAAGACTGGGTATAGTTCAAATACATTTCCTGAGCCGATTGGCGAAGCCTGTGCACAGCTGAGATGTATTTGAGGTGTTCTGATCACAGTTTGAGTTAATTTAGGAATATGTGATGACAGATGTCTCCAATAATACACCCGAGACCCAACCGCCAGAGTCAAATTCTGAACCAGCCATGAAAGCCAAACGCAAAAAAATGCTTGGCTTTTTGGCACTCATATTGGTTATTGCAGCGGTACTTTATGCAATTTGGGCCATTTTTTTCAATAATACGGTTAATACCGACAATGCCTATGTAGGCGCTGATACGGCTGAAATCACCTCAATGGTGACAGGGCAAGTCTCACAGGTTTTGGTACAAGATACCCAACAAGTGCATAAAGGCGATATTTTGGTACAGGTCGATCAGCGTGATGCCAAAATTGCACTCGCACAGGCAGAAGCGGCATTGGCAAAAGCCAAACGTCAATACCATCAGACCCAAGCCAACAGCAGCTCGTTAAATTCACAAATTTTTGTGAGTAGTGACAGCATTAGCAGTGCGCAGGCACAGGTTGTCAAAGCACAGGCAGATTATGACAATGCACGTCAAGAGTTAGCTCGTCGTCAGGCACTTGAGCAAACAGGTGCAATTTCCAAAGAAGAACTGACATCGTCACAAAGTGCAGCAAAAACTGCACTGGCAGCGTTAAATGTTGCCAAAGCAGCGGTGTCACAAGCCGAATCAAGTCGTAAAGCGGCACAAAGTAACTTAGCTGCCAATGAAGCCTTGATTACGGGGGCAAGTGAAAACACCGCACCTGATATTTTGACTGCACAAGCCCAAGTCCAACAGGCATTGCTTGACTTGGAACGCACGTTGATCCGTGCACCAGTCGATGGTGTGGTGACCAGCCGTAATATTCAGGTCGGGCAGCGGGTTGCACCAGGCACTGTGCTGATGAGTGTCGTGCCTATTTCACAGCTGTATGTTGATGCCAACTTTAAAGAAAGTCAGCTTGCCAAAGTCCGTATCGGGCAAACCGCAACGCTTACCTCTGACTTGTATGGAAAAAGTGTGGTCTATCATGGCAAAGTCATGGGCTTTTCGGGTGGAACGGGTTCAGCATTTGCCTTGATTCCTGCGCAGAATGCGACAGGTAACTGGATTAAGGTGGTACAGCGTTTACCTGTACGTATTGCACTTGATCCAAAAGAACTAGCCGCGCATCCACTACGTGTCGGTTTGTCGATGAATGCTGATGTTGACCTCAGTGCGAAGTAATTGCTTATGAAAAATGCCACTCCTTTTGCTGAGTTGACAGGAGGGCGATTACTGCTGGCAGCATTTGTAATCGCGCTGTCAAACTTTATGGTGGTGCTTGATACCACCATTGCCAATGTCTCAGTCACCCATATTAGTGGTGACTTGGCAATTTCAACCTCGCAAGGCACATGGGTGATTACGTCCTATGCAGTTGCTGAAGCAATCTGCGTGCCGTTAACAGGCTGGCTGGCTGGGCGTTTTGGCTCGGTACGGATTTTCGTTGCTTGTCTGATCGGGTTTACCGTATTTTCCTTACTGTGTGGTTTGTCCAACAGTCTTGAAATGCTGGTGTTTTGCCGAATTGGGCAGGGGCTGTTTGGCGGCCCGCTCATGCCAATTAGCCAAGCTTTGCTGATGCGTATTTTCCCACCTGAAAAGCATGCCCAAGCCATGGGGCTATGGGCAATGACCACCGTGGTGGGGCCGATTTTGGGGCCAATTTTAGGGGGCTGGATCAGTGACAATCTGACATGGCACTGGATTTTCTTTATTAATTTACCTGTCGGGATTATTTGTGCACTTGCTGCGATTCGAATACTCAAACCTGCGGAAACCCCAACGACACAGTTAAAAATAGATGGGATGGGCTTGGGATTACTGATTCTTTGGATTGCTGCCTTACAGTTGATGCTCGATCTGGGGCATGACCGTGACTGGTTCAATAACGGCATGATTGTGGTGTTGGGATTGATCGCAGCGATTGGTTTTGTGGTGTTCCTGATCTGGGAATATACCGATAAGCACCCTGTAGTGGATATTCGGATTTTCAGGCATCGGGGTTTTTCAATTGCAACCTTGACACTGGCGTTTGGTTTTGCCGCTTTCTTTGGCAGTATTGTGATTATTCCGCAGTGGCTACAAAGCAACATGGGTTATAACGCCACGTGGGCAGGTTATCTGACCGCAATGATGGGCTTTGGGAGTTTGACCATGTCGCCGATTGTGGCAAAACTTGCCAGCAAGTTTGATGCGCGACTACTGGCATCCTTTGGTTTTGTGCTGATGAGTGGCGTAACCTTGCTGCGGGCTTTCTGGAACAATGAAGCGGACTTTATGGCACTGGCATTACCACAGATTATTCAGGGTTTTGCTGTCCCATTTTTCTTTATTCCATTGTCTAATCTGGCACTAGGTTCAGTGTTACCGCAAGAAATTGCATCGGCAGCAGGGTTGATGAACTTTGTACGAACCATGGCAGGTGCATTGGGAACTTCATTAGCAGTGACCATTTGGGATGATCATAGCAAGATTGCCCGTAGTGAAATGGTATCTAACTTACATCCGGAAGGAACGGTACGAGCACTTGAAGCCAGTGGTATGAGTCATTCAACCATTGTGGGCACCATTGCGAATTTAGTCGATAAAGAAGCTTCAACCATTTCGGTCAATCATGTATTTTTAATTTTTACCTTGGTCTTTTTGGTCGGGGCAATTTTGATTTGGTTTAGCCCGCGTGCTAAAGGCAATGTCGAGGGTGGGCATGCTCATTAAAAGAAGCCAGTCATTCGACTGGCTTCTTTTATTTTAATTTAAATCTGAACGTGCACGTTGTAAGGCCCGATGCCACTGTTGTAGCTGGCTCTGGCGCTGATCTACTGAGATTTTTGGCTCAAAGCAACGATCAAGTTGCCAAGACTGGGCAATTTCCCCGACATGGGCAAACACGCCAATTTTCATGCCTGCCATAGCCGCTGCTCCCCATGCAGTGGCTTCACGCATTTTCGGGCGCATTACAGGGACATTGAGAATATCTGCCTGAAATTGCATCAGCATGTCGTTTTGACTTGCACCACCATCAACTCGTAATTCTTTTAAGGGTTGAGATAAATCCAATTGCATTGCTGTAAAAACATCAGCCACTTGAAAGGCGATTGCTTCTAGGGCAGCGCGAGCGATGTGGGCTTTGGTGGTGCCACGCGACATACCACACAGTAATGCACGTGCATCACTGTCCCAATAGGGCGCGCCCAACCCTGTAAAGGCAGGTACTAGCACAACGCCATCGGTGTCTTTGACCTGAGATGCCAGTTTTTCCACTTCTTGGCTGCTTTTAATGATGCCCAAGCCATCACGTAGCCATTGCACAATAGCACCTGCCATAAATACACTGCCTTCGAGAGCATAGTGAGTTTTATTGTTGCAGGTCCACCCCAGTGTGCTGAGTAGCTGATTGTGGCTGTATTGCAGTTGGTTGCCTGTATTGAACAGCATAAAACAGCCTGTACCATAGGTGTTTTTTGCCATCCCTGCTTCAAAACAGGATTGTCCAAACAATGCAGCTTGCTGATCACCTAAAATCCCTGCAATCGGGATATTGCTGCCGAGTAGACCTTGTGCAGTATCGGCAATATAGGCATCAGAATGGATAATTTTGGGTAAAACACTGGCAGGAATATCAAACAGTTCAATTAGCTCTTCATCCCAGATTTGGTGACTGAGGTTCATGAGCATGGTGCGTGATGCATTGCTGACTTCAATCACATGTTCTGCACCTTGGGTCAGATTCCATACCAGCCAGCTGTCAATCGTGCCAAATGCTACATGCCCTTGCTGTGCCAGTTGGCGTAAACCATCAACATTTTCTAATAACCATACTAGCTTGCCTGCACTAAAATACGGGTCAATTTGAAGGCCGGTTTTTTTGTGAATTTTTTCAGATAACTGTTGTTGAATTAACTGGTTACACCATGCAGTAGCACGGCGGTCTTGCCAGACTAATGCGGGTGCGAGCGGTCTACCTGTACGTTTGTCCCAAACTACAGTGGTTTCGCGTTGATTAGTAACACCGAGTGCCCGAATATCTTTAGCAAGAATCTGAGCTGAAGCCAAAGCTTGCTGTACCACGGCAATTTGAGTGGACCAGATTTCATTGGCATCTTGTTCGACCCAGCCCGAGTGGGGTGTCTGAATGGAAATTTCACGTTGTGCGATGGCATGAACTTGCCCAAGTTCATCAAAAATAATCGCACGGCTTGAGGTTGTTCCCTGATCGAGTGCAAGTAAGTAGCTCATTAACAAAACCATCGTATCGTAGGGGGATAATAAAAATACTAGCTTAACCCTATAAAGAAAGATATCTGCCTGATGTTTGCAAATCGGGAGAGATCAATTAAGCTTTAACGTGATTTAAAATAAATTGTTATCATCAGATGCATACGATAAAAAAACTTAAGTTGAATCAACAATTCACAGATTTGGATGTCCTTGAAATTGATAGTCCATCTTGTCGTGCTTGCATTGCCTTGCAGGGGGCGCAAATTTTACAGTATCAGCCAAAACATCGCGCGAACTCACTGCTTTGGTTATCTAAAGCCAATACAGGACAGGTGGGTAAAGCATTGCGTGGCGGCATTCCGCTATGTTTCCCGTGGTTTGGCGCGCATCCGCAAGGGCTACAACCTGCGCACGGTTTTGCTCGTAACCAGATTTGGGAATTGCAAAACGTGAGTTATGACGAAACTCAAGCCATTCACCATGTTGATTTTATTTTACAGGACTCGCCTGAAACGCGGAAAATCTGGTCACATGCCTTCCGTTTGAAATTGCGAATTTCTTGTGGGATATCTTTAAATCTGGACTTACAGGTCGAAAATATCGGGTTGCAGGCCTTTGAATTTAGTTTTGCTTGGCATAGTTATTTTCAGGTTGATCAGATTCGGCAGACTGAAATTCATGGTTTGCAAAATGCTGAATTTATGGATCAATTACAAAGTAATCAGCGCTTTTGTGAAGCAGATGCTGTGACCTTTCAACAAGAAACTGATCGAATTTATCCGAAAGCATCAGGTCATTATCAAATTGTACAAGCACATGCTCAGCCAATTCAGATTGCTGCACCTCGCTGTGCCAGTGTGGTGGTCTGGAATCCGTGGCAAGACAAAGCGAAGCGTTTGGGTGATATTGCTGAGGGCGACTGGCAGCATTTTGTCTGTGTAGAATGTGGGCAGATTGCCAGTGAAACTGTACAATTGGCGGCAGGTTCAAAAGTAGATTACCAGCTAAAAATGACAGATATATAAATAGAGAAAAGCTCACTGGTAAGAGTGAGCTTTGGCATGAATTTTTTGCGCTGAATTCATGTGAGACAAGGTGTTAAAAAACACTCAAGTTTGCGCGATTATAAAAGCCTCTAGAACTCAAGAAAACTCTATTGGTATGACACACTATCCTATTTTTTGATCTATTGCGGGTGTTTTTTAGACAAAAAACTTACCGTATTCATATAGCCAATATGTCCCTGATTCTAAGATTTCTGGGTCATTTACTGTTTGGATATGCTTTAAAATCGACCAGTCTGATAGAAACACTTATCGTATTTATGTCATTTGTGGTGGCAATTTTTGCTCTGACTAAAGTGGTGGAATATTTGATTGCAATGGGTCGGATAGGGGGCTGATTTTTAACTGTCTAGTCGGATGCTTAAAAGTAGAGTTATAAAACTTTGATCTATAAGTAGATTATCCTCTCTCATAGATCAACATTCTAATGGGAGTTAAAATGATCCAAGTGGATCGCTTTCATAAATTTTGTTGGCAATTGTCGTCACACATTTCATATAGAGAAAAGGAAAAATCATCAGAACCAAAAAAGCTAAAAAGCTGTGGTCATAATAGTCTTTTAAAAATAAAGCTGTACTGATGCTCAAGATAATCATACTGACCAGACCTACTTTCAAAAAAGTATCTTGGTTTTTTGGGAAAATTTTTTTCATAGCAGATGACCCTCTAGAAAATGTCGGCGATAATTAAAGCAAATTTCTAGGAATTTTTAATCAAGAAAATGTAACCTAATGCAAATAAACCAGAAAAACCTGAAAAGGAAATAATCATTTTAAGGGCTTATTTTTATAATAGATAAATCATAACTTGAAAGTATTTAACTGTTTTATATATAGATTTTATTAAGTTTTTTTTATAAAAAAACAATCAGCCTTGCCTAAACGATTTTATATAAAATCGAATATTTCTAGATTTGCTGTGTGATTGATTGAAAAGTCATACATTGATACATTAAATAGATGAGATTTGTTTGTGATAAAAGAGCATTCAAACTCAACCAAAAAGAAAAAGACTAGCCATCCTGTAACATATTGTTTTAAATGGATTGGATAGAAAAACTATATATTTTTTGTGTACATACTTCATTTAACTAACCATAACGATCTCAATAGACAGAGAGTATAAATATGAAAGGTACGTTGCTCGATTTTAGCATTCAATATAATGAAGGCATAATAAACGGTGAGGATAATAAACGCTATAGTTTTATTGGTGCAGAATGGAAAGAACAGATCGCCCCTGTTCGAGGGCAGCAGGTTGATTTTTTGGTCAATGAACTTGGTCAAGCTGTGGGAGTTTATTTGGCAACACTTGGAACGCCATTTCAACAGTCACCTGTATTTCAGGAAGGCAATGCACAGTTACAAGAAGAACAAAATTATGGTTTTTTTGATTGGGCAATGAAATGCTTAAAAAATTATACCAATTTCTCAGGTCGTGCTCGACGTAAGGAATACTGGTATTTTTATCTATTCCAGATTTTATTGGGTTTTATTTTAGGGCTGATTTTGGCGATTATTGGGCTCAGTGAAAGCCAGATGAATATTTTTACAGGGCTTTTAAACTTATTTTTCTTTTTGCCAGCGCTTGCCGTTGGAGTGCGTCGTTTACACGATGTTGACCGTTCAGGCTGGTGGATGTTGATTGCTTTTACCATTATTGGTTTGATTCCACTGTTTATTTGGATGGTAAGTGAAACCAAACCTGAGCGTAATCAATGGGGAAGCCCCGCGAAATAAAGACTCTTTAGAAATAGAAATCTTTTCTCGGTTAAAAAAGTAGTCATTTATTTGGCTATTTTCTACGATATAAACTTTATATTATTCTTCAACAGATAGATCATGAAAGTTAAACAGTGATACAAAAAGCCTAGCCAATTGTAGTTTATTATTTATACTCTCTAAAAGAATGAAGATTTATGTGAGTGTTAAAAATTGGTGCAAAATAAAGTCAAAAAAATTGCAAAATAAACCGAAAATTTATACATGCCACCATACAAGACTACAAGCTATAAGAAACTGCATATAACGTGATATACAGGCATAAAAAAATCCTAAATCATTGAGATTTAAGCTTAATTTACTTATATAACGTCATGTTATGGTCAATTGAACTCGACTTATAAGTTATTGAATATAATAGATATGTTTAGGGTGGTAATTGCTTGGGATACAAACTGGGATACAAATTACTTGCTGTTAGGCTGTTTTTAACTTTTCTCTCTGCCTTCTGATTTAAGCAACAATATTTTTTTTGATCATTTAAAAACATTACTGGATTTAAAATCCGAAATTCGGCTGTTATCAATTGTTATGGTTTGGTGATAACTACACTAAAAGGGTAGTTTGAAATTTAAACAATTCAATATCCTCATTTTGAGGATGTGCAATTATCGCTGTCTCGCGCGCGCATTTTCTTGATTCTGCATCATTACAACATCGGTCTGTTGTGTAATTTCCTAGCCTCAAATTGAGGGCGGTTATAACTGAACGAAATTTTTCGCTGTGCTTTTTTATGGACTCTGAAAATTCAGAAAGAATGCAGATAGAAAGATTACGAAAAATAACGGTTTCATGTGCGCAGTGATGTGCACACCCAAAAGCATGTTTTAGGATTGGTACGCACTGCCAAGTACGCAGCTTGGTACGCATGGAAACGCCTCTTTCATGGGGTTGTTTTCTCAAAATTAGACATGAAGCAAATTTGCGTCATGTTTTGGTCAAAAACTGTCTTTCATAGGATTGTTTCACAAATGGCAATTACTAGGCTAAAACACGCTTTCATAGGGTGAGTTTCGCAAAATCAGGTTTCAAAGGAAAACGGCGTTATTTTTGCTAATTTCTCTCTTTCATAGGGTTGTTTCGCAAATCAACATTTTCAGCCTGGGACAGCGCAATTTTGCGCTAAGCTGCTCCATAAATTTGTGGTTCAGGTATTAAGTTGAGCCCCATTTTTATGGGACTCAAATATAACCTTATTAACTTAACCGCCGCCTATCGTTAAAAAGACGATGGGAAAGGCATGGTTAGGTATGGGTTAACGCCTGTACTTGCTGGTAGGCGCATTACACCGTTGGTTTGATACTTGGTGACTGCTTGAGCGATTGGCTTGGTATCCAGGTTAATAGTGGTATGCACTTGAATTGGTTGAGAGTGTCGTGTGGCAACAGGGGCTGCTTTTCCATACTTCTCATTGGCTGCAACCGCGTCTACTGCTGGACCATATCCAAACGCTGCCAAACGCTTGGCAATCGTTTCGCCTAGCCAACCATCAAACTTTTGCCCGGTCTCTGTGTGCATGTAGGCTTCACGTATTCCCGTGCCAATTCCGTAGCCTACCCCCAGTGCTGCTGTAACCCCAGTGAGCCACTTGGCTAGTCCACCAATCTGAAGCATCGCTGCTGCAACGCCTGTAAGCTTAGAAGGCAAGCCAAATATCGAGCCACCCACTAGCGCAAAGGCTCGCGCTGTACCGCTAATCATAAGCGCCAATACACAGGACTTTGACGATTTGAGCCTTGTTTGTAAGGCTTCGGAAAAGCAGGGTCTTTTTGCACAAGTTGGCGCAAAGCATCACGTTTAATGCTTAAAAGTTCACATGCTTGATTGTATGTAATTCGGATAGGTTGCATTTATAAGCCCTCATACATTGGTATATGGGGCTTAGTATGTTTTTGATTTTTATTGATTTGAAGGAATTGGTCTGCTCTGTTTAAATCCTGAATAATTTAAGGCTAAATTTTTACGGAAACTATTGATCAAAAATTTTTCCGATTTTATCAAACTCGCTATAAGCTAAATATGCTAAAGCATCAATTATGGAAATTTCAGAAATTTCATCACTACCATTAAAAGTAGTTTGCTCAAGAATTTTTTTTCTAATAGGCTCAACACTTTTTCGTAAATTATCCTCTCCATACTCTCCCTTAGGGTAAAGTGTGGAACAAATAACAGCGTTAGTAATTTTCACTCCCTCATATAATTCAAATAATTTTAGATCAAAATATGGAAGTAACTTGTAAGATGCCCAATTCAATAAATCCTTTTGCGAGATAGCTTTATTTTTTTTATCAAAGCCTATTTTTTCTCTAATTTTAATTAGTAATTTTTGCAATTCTTTAATAATTACATCATCGGGATAGAATGGGTTAATTGTTATAGGGTAATCAGTCAAGCATACATTAATACCTATTGATGAGTTGATAACGTCCGCTACTGGTCTATAAGGTTTTTCATCATTCCATTCTTTAAATTTCCCCCCTGTATATTCAACAAAATTCTGCATTTTACTAAATTCATCTTCATAAAGTTCTGATACTGGTAAATTCTTTCTCATAAATGAATAGTGGTCAGACGTAGAAACATCAATAACAATATTTTTACCATTATGTTTGGTGTAATTAACAACTAAATCTAGGCTTAAAGGATTCTCAAGATGAGTTTTGATAATTTGAGAAATTGCCTCATCTTCCTCATCTTCTGATAATTCATTTTTTGGAATAAATGAAGTAGATAATCCATTTTCAAGTAAGTCATGTAATAAAAAACGAGTTTGGAATAGGAAAAACCAATCAAATGCTGATAATTTATCCATATCTGAGTATTTATCTATATTAAAGATTGATGGTAATTCATCTGTAGATTTAATTATTTTTCTCAATTTCTATGCCTCCCACAGCATCCCCAAAAAGTTACTAGGTCAACATATTGGGTATATGCTTTCGGATGCCTCCTAGACCTAGCACACTCAATATAAACAATATTTATTCATATTGCCGCATATTCAGCTAATAAGTGCGACTAATCTTGTCGTTATGCTTTCTTAAATTGAATGACTGTATCATCTGCCAATTGCTCTAAATGGTCGGCGTACCATTGCATTAAATGCTTACGGTCATTTAGATACTGAGCTTTGTTATATACGCCTGCCACGCCGTCTTTAACGTGGGCTAAAGCTGCCTCGATGTGCCTTTCATCAAAGCCCTTGTTATTGAGCAAGGTACTGGCAATGTGTCTAAAGCCATGAGGGGTTTGTCTCCCTTCATAACCTAAGCGCCGTAATGCCATGATGAAAACCGTATCTGATTTGGGTTTATTCTGATTAGATCGGCTCGGAAAGAGGTATTCAGATTCACCACGAATGGACTTTAATTCATTGAGCAAATTTACTGCTTGAGTTGGTAATGGAATGACATGTTCACGGCGTTTCTTCATCCGTTCTTCGGGAATATTCCAAAGCCCCTCATCAAGATCAAACTCATGCCATTGAGCCTCTCTTAATTCACTAGGGCGACAAAATAACATCGTAAGCAGTTTTAAGCCGATACGAATATCGGGAGTAGGGTAGTTGTCTATGGCTCTCAATAATGGCGGTAGCTCTTTTTCATCAACATGAGCCATATTCTCTTTTTTGCCTGAATCTAGGAATTTATGCAGCCCCTCAAGTGGGTTGTAATCAATTCTGCCTGTCACCTTTGCATAATCGTAAATATCTCGGCACATAGTGCGAATACGTTTCACCTGTTCATAGATTTTTTGTTCTTGTTGGATACCTTTTAAATGTTCCATCCATTCAATTGGGCGAATGGATACAAAGAGCCGTTTACCGAAAGTAGGGTAGATATGCTTTTCTAATGCACCCCTGTTTCGGGTCATGGTATCGGCAACCCATGTATTTTGTTTGGTGTCTATCCATTCTCTAGCCAGTGCCTCAAAGGTGGCATTATTTTCTTCGAGTTCTTTGGCTTTGCGCTCTTGCTTGGTGATGATTGGATTTTCGCCCTTGCCAATATCGGCAATTAATTCTTGGGCTTTCTTGCGTGCCAGTTGTCCGCCTATTTCAGGATAGCCCCCGATGCCTAGCCATGACCATTTACCATTGGGCTTCTTGTATCTGAGTTGCCATGACTTATTGCCATCGGGTTTTACACGAAAATATAGACCGTTGCCGTCTAGCTCTCGATATTCTGTTTGTTCTGCTTCTAGGTTGCCTAGAACAGTGTCGGATAATGGACGGCGTTTTATTTCGGTACGCTTCATTGTCTTGTATCCCTGTCGTTTCAATTTTTTATCAAGGATACACGCTGGGATACATGGTGAGCAATACTATATACAGTTATGATTAGTTATATACAGGCAAGAAAAAAGGCTTAAACCCTTTAGATTTAAGCCTTTCCAACTTATACATCGTCATATTACGGCATATAAATTTAAGTATATGGTGGAGATGGCGGGAGTTGAACCCGCGTCCGCCAGCATTACGCTCGAGAATACTACATGCTTAGATATCGTCTATTGTTTTAGCATTAAGTGACCCGACGAACAGGGTACAAAACGCGATCCTCTTAGTTTGGTATAAAGCCCCGAGGCTTGACTTTATACGGACTTGTGTGCGTGCGCTTCAGTCGGACTCTCTAACCACAAGTATTCGGAGAGGCGGACAAGCTGCCCTTAGGCAGCTAGAGCGTATGATTCGTCGTTTGCGACTAAAAAATGCAAATTTTATTTACGAGAGAAAATGCGCTCTCGGCATGCATCTATGAGTTTCATCACCAGCGTCGAAGCCAAGAACATCCCCATAATGATCTTGGGATTATAACATAACAATCGAGGAACTGATAATTTTTATTATATTCAGCCATCCTTGCATAATGATCAATACTCGATTTATTGCAGGAATTGATTGGAAAAATGATAATTATGTTATAATATAACAAATATTAAGTGATTTTTATTGTCAAATTTTTATGGTTTATTAGAGACGAATAAATTATGAAAAGAGGTTGAAAATGAAAACACTTCTCATTTATCATATTGAGACTTAATCGTTCAACTCGATAGTTGTGATTTATCTATCAAGATAGGTCATACGCCACAGGTTATAGTTGTGTTATGAGTCATTCTCCTGCATTGAATTTAGATCCTCACCTAAGTGATCGTATGAAAAAGAAAATACTTGCGACATTTATTGCCGTTGTGGTTGGACATGTCGGCGTATTTTGGGCGTTGGGTCAAATGAAAATTCAGGAGTTAAAGCCAGCTCATAAACAACCACTACAAGTACGTTTTGTTAAAATTCAACAACCTTCCAAGCCATTGCCTCCAAAACCAAAAGAAAAGCCAAAACCACAGGAAAAACCAAAAGAGGCCAAGGAAGTCAAAATTGTTGAAAAACAGCTGCCTCCACCACCTAAAAAAGTTGAAAAAATTCAACAGGTCAAGGCTCAAGCACCAAAACAGGCTGTAGAGCAACCTGTTGTGAAAGCTCCACCTGCACCTGTAGTCACCACGACAAAATCTACCATTACTAAACCAGCACAACAGTCTGCACCACAACCTGTTGCACCTCAGCCCAGCACTCCTGCTGCTGATCCATCACCAAAAACGGTGAGTATTGGGGGAGGTTCTGGTGTTGAATGGAAATATGGGACAGATAGGATTACACGTGGCTTAAATGAAGTTGTAGAAGATTTTTTAAATAGTAATACTGACGATAACCTAAAAGGTACTTTTGTCATAAAGCTAAGAATACATGCAACGGCAAAAGGTACGATCACTGATGTTGAAATTATGAAGTCATCAGGAAATAGTAAGTTGGATCAAATGGTGAAACGCTATATTTCAAGACAGAGCTTTAAGCCTTATGCGCATGATTTTATTGCACCTCAACCTTTTGCATTAAATCTGAATTAAATTTACGGCTAATTTATGGAATCAGGAGTTCGAGCATGAACTTTTCAATCTACTGGCAAAATGCCGATGCAGTAAGTAAAACGCTGTATTTCGTACTCATTGTAATGTCGATTACAACGTGGACGGTTTTTGCCTTACGTTTAATGGGTACACGTCACCTTAAACAACAAGCCTATGCTCAACTCGAACAAGCGTTGACCAAGCTTAAAGCTAAACTTGCACCTTTGGCATTTGATCAGCGTAAGGCAGTTGCTGAACAAGCTTTACTGCGTCAAATTTCTGAAGAAAAAACTTCAGCAGAAAAAGGCGTTGCTGTTTTGGGGACGATTGCTTCAATCGCACCATTTGTAGGACTATTTGGTACAGTTTGGGGAATTTTTCACGCGTTAGCGGCTGTTGGTCGTAGTGGGCAAGCTGGTTTGGCACAGGTTGCAACGCCAGTCGGTGAAGCATTGATCATGACAGGGCTAGGGTTGGGGGTTGCGATTCCTGCAGTACTTGCCTATAACATCTGTGTTCGTGCTAACCGCTCTTTAGCACATGCGCTACAAGATAAAGCTCATACTTTGCTGATTGACACCATGTTGCAACAAGATTCTGCGGCACAAGGTAATACTGCAAATGCTGCTAAAGCAGCTCAACAGAATTATGCTGGAGGTCAAGCATAATGGCTTTTCAATTGGGTGAAGATCACGATGCTGGCATGAATGAGATGAACCTCATTCCGCTAATCGATATTATGCTGGTGTTGATGATTATTTTCTTGGTGACGGCAACCGTTGCGAATCCATCGATTCCTTTGACTTTACCCAAGACCGCAGCGCAAATTACTACACCTCCACCACAGGCAATTACCATCAGTATTAATGCTAAAGGTGAGGTGGCGTGGAATGATCAGATGATCAGTTTAGATGATTTATCTCAGCGTTTTCATGCTGCAGGTCAACAAGCACAAAAACCAACTGTACAATTACGTGCCGATAAAGAATCACGCTACGATACAGTAGCGCAAGTCATGTCACGTGCAAGCGAAGCTGGGCTGAGTGATATTGCTTTCGTCAGTGAAAACTAAATCATACTGAGATAAAAAAGCGACATTTAAGTCGCTTTTTTTATGCTTTGAGCAAACTTTGAAACTTACTGCGTAATTTATTTAACTTTGGGGGAATAGCAAAATTGCAGTAGCCTTGACTTGGATTTTTAGCATAGTAGTTTTGATGATAATCTTCCGCAGCATAGAAAACTGGTGCGGCCGTTAATTCGGTTACCACTTGCACACCTTCTGCTTTGAGCTCATCAATAAACTGTTTAGCCTGCTGTTTTTGCTCATTATTATAGTAGTAAATCACTGAACGATATTGTGTGCCAATATCATTGCCCTGACGGTTTAATGTAGTTGGATCATGTGTTGCAAAAAAGACAGTCAATAAATCAGTGTAGCGAACTTGTTCTTCATCAAAGTCAATTTTTACAACTTCTGCATGTCCAGTATTACCACTGCATACCGCTTCATAGCTCGGTTCAACGAGATGACCACCTGCATAACCACTGGTTACCTGTATAACACCACGTAACTGTAAAAAAACGGCTTCTACACACCAGAAGCAGCCACCACCAAATAACGCCTGTTGCATATCTAGATCCTTAAATGAACTTAAAAAATTAGTGATTTTGAGAATGTAATTCCATAATCACATGGTTAGATTGATCTTTTAATTTTAAGATTTGTTTTTCTACACTAAAGCTTGTCACTTTTGCTAATCCCAAATGAAATTGATCACTGATTTGCATATTGCCTACACACATCATTCTAGTTGATGCCAGAGGGCCTAAGTGTAAATTATTGCCTTGCAACTGATAACTCCCAAAAATTCGGTTACAACCATCGTTACCTCTGACCTGTTGGCTATTTGCATCAAAATTTAAAGAAGGTTGATGAGTTAGTTCATCAGCAGAGAGAGCATGCCCTTGAATATGCGTGACCTGCCAAATCACTTGCTTTGCTTGAAGTTCTTGCTGTTGTTGTAAAATACTTGCTGAAGATTGGTAAGGTAAGCTTGAACATGCTGAAATGACGCCCAAACCGATAAAAAGAGTCAATAAAATAAGTTTTTTCATTACGGTAGTTTAATCCTATTTAAGCTATTTTTTTAAGTATATTTTTTAAAAATGCGACTAAAAAGTATTATATGAGATGAATTATGTTTATAAAAAGTAAAATGTGACACATGTCTTATAATTTACATTTCACATGAATTATTTACAAAATCCTTAAAAAGTGTGATTTATGTGTTGATTTGTATCGTTTTGTTATAATAGACTGGATTTTATTCAAAACAAAGATCTTAAAAAAGGAATGATTTTTATGAAAAAAAGTACAATTTTGATTGGGGCATTAGCTGCAGCAATTTCTGTTCCTGCTTTAGCAGCGGATGGTGTGTTAAAAGATGCATATGTATCTGCAAAAATTGGGGCAAACATCACGGATTTAGATCCAAATCACCTAACTTTTGACCAGCCTTATTTTGGTGGGAATGGTTCTTATAAATTATCAAATGATAAACAAACTTTGGCATCTGGTTCTGTAGCATTTGGTTGGAATTTAGACCCAAGTTTACACGTGCCTGTTCGTACAGAACTTGAATATTCAGCGCAACAAGATCATCAATTTGATAGTAAATATGTATTTGGAAGCAGTCCCTTTGCTACTATTTATCTTAAAGATGCGGTTAAGCTTCAACAACAGTCATTTATGTGGAATACTTATGTTGACTGGAAAAATACAACCAAATTCACGCCTTATTTTGCAGTTGGTGTAGGTGCAACGCGTATTCATACAAAGGATACACTTTCTGTGAATCAGGATTGGAATGAGGTTGGTGTTAGTGGCTCTTGGCAACAAAATATTGCTAAAACTTCAAAAACAGACATAAATTTTGCATGGTCAGTGGGTGTAGGTACTTCTTACGCAATTACTCCAAACCTAGCAGCTGATTTTTCTTATAAGTATATCGATTCTGGAAAATTAAAGCTTAATTATACTGCTAATACTTTTTTTAATGGAAATTCTGAATCAAGTTATAATTTACGTGCTCACAACCTTGCACTTGGTCTACGTTACTCATTCTAATTTGAGTTTGTAGCATCTAGAAGTAAAAGAGGAACAAATTGATTTGTTCCTCTTTTTTTTTGCTTATTTGGTATAAGTTGCAAACTCAAAAGCAACACCCGATTGTTCATCGATATGCTTTTCACTACTTATCTTGTGAAACTCGCTTGGAATTTCAGGGTAGTAGGCATCACCTTGTACATCAAGCTCAACATGGGTTAACTCCAAACGATCTGCAATTTGCATGGTTTGCGCAAAAATTTCCCCGCCACCAATCACAAAAATGCTTTCAGGTTTTTCACTTGCAGCTACGTCAGATAGCGCTTGAGCAAGTGCATCTTCGATGTTATGCGCTACTTTGACCTTGTCAAAAGACCATGATGTATCGCGGGTAATCACCCAGTTCACACGTTTGGGTAATGCGCGTCCCATGGACTCAAGGGTTTTACGCCCCATCACGACCACACCACCTTGAGTAATGGCTTTAAAGTGCTTTAAATCTGCAGAAATATGCCAAGGTAGGGCATTGCCTTTACCAATACAGCGTTGTTGATCCATCGCCACCACGTGGACGATTTCGATTCCTTGAAAACTCATACAGCCACCGGTGCTTTAATTGCAGAATGTGATTGATAATTAATAATTTCGATATCTTCAAATTTGAATTCAAAAATATCTTGAACGTCAGGGTTGAGCTTAAGCTGGCACAGTGGTAATGGTTCACGTGTTAACTGTAGGCGAGCTTGTTCAAAATGGTTGGCATATAAATGGGTGTCACCACCTGTCCAGATAAAGTCACCGACACCTAGACCACAGACTTGAGCCACCATATGGGTCAGTAGGGCATAGCTGGCAATATTAAATGGCACGCCCAAGAATACATCGGCACTACGCTGATACAATTGGCAAGACAGTTTGCCATTTTGTACAAAGAACTGGAACAATGTGTGACATGGCGGTAAAGCGACTTGTCCAGCTTCTTGTGGATTCCAGCCCGAAACAATCAGACGACGCGAATTTGGATTGGTTTTGATTTCGTTAATTAACCACTGAATTTGGTCAAAGCCATCTTTCTGGTAGCTGCCATCAGCATTTTTGCTGGCGCCAAAGTTACGCCATTGGTGTCCGTATACAGGGCCAAGTTCACCTTCAGGGCGACCAAAATGTGCGGTTTGTTCTGCGGTTGCCCATTCATCCCAAATGGTGACTTTGTTGTCTTGTAAGTACTGGACGTTGGTATCACCTTTTAAAAACCATAACAATTCAATCGCAATCGAGCGGAAATGAACTTTTTTGGTGGTCAGTAAGGGAAAACCTTGATTGAGGTCAAAACGCATTTGATGACCAAATACAGAACGCGTCCCTGTCCCTGTACGGTCGCCTTTGTCGCCGCCGTTGTCCAGAATGTGCTGTAGTAGATCAAGATACGCTTTCATAAAATTCCTATAGAGCTGAAATGTTACGACCTGATGTGTCGTACTGTGGCAGGTTGAGGATTTTACCCTAATATAGAACCTTGAATCATGTTTTTTAGCAAAAATGCCGATGGCTCTATCATTATCATACTGATGATATCAAAAACCGATGCCAATGACATTGGGGCCATTCTTGGTTTAATCAGTCAAAGCGTTTCGCTCGGTTTTGATAAATCGACATAATAAATAGACCTAAGATCATAAAGCTCAGCCCTTGACCGAGCCATGCCCAAAGCATATTGCTCGGTTGTAAACCAAGTGCAGTCAAACAGCCTACAGGTAAAATCCAGACCAGTAATTTGGTATACGGGCGGCGCGCACCAAATTGGTAAATCAAATGCATAAAAACCCCAACAACGACACAGATTCCGACCCAAATAGAAGGTAGGGCTGACACTTTGGAAAGGAGCGTTGTCATCACACAAATCGCGATAGTGATGGTGAGTTTAACGTTGCGGGTACAGCGTTCAGAATACCAAAATTGCAGCATAATTAAGATTCAGTTGAAGTGGATTTTGACAAACGTGCCAGTGGTGAAAAAATAAAAACACTCAGTGCCATAAACGCCAGCCCTTGAATGCCTAAAATCAGTAAATCATCCATAGTTTTCATAAACAACACTGCCAAAATCAGTGCAAGTGGAATCCATGTGAACACACGAAATAAAAAACGGCTTGGGTCATTTTTTGCAATTTGCAAACGCGCATAACGACAAATCAAAAACACCAATCCTGTACCTGTAAACATCAGAATCACCACAGATGGGAGTGGTTTATACAGATATAGACCCACAGCGATAGTAATCGTCATCAATAAAATCAGAATTTTACGCGCAAGTGTGGTGGTGGGTTCAAACCAGAATTCGAGCATATTGTGTGGAAAAAATGGCGAAGGAGATGCTGCACTTTAGCATAAAAAAAGGGACTTTCGTCCCTGATTGTATGATGTGACGGTGCCTTTATTTATTGACTGTCCAATCATAAATTTTACGTTGATAGGCAAATGCCAAGAGCAGTAAGCCTGCAATAATCATTGGGAAAGAGAGCATTTGTCCTTTGGTCACCCAACCGAACAAAATAAAGCCCTGATCCGCATCGGGTTCGCGGAAAAATTCCATAAAGAAGCGCGAAAAGCCATAACCCATAAGAAACAGCGCAGATACCGCCATACGTGGGCGTGGTTTGCTACTAAACCACCATAAAATAATAAATAACAATAACCCTTCACACAGGGCTTGGTAAATTTGTGAAGGATGGCGCACCAAATGCAATGGGTCAGTTGGGAAAATCATGCCAAATGGATAATTGGGATCGGTCACAGGGCGACCATACAACTCACCGCCAATGAAATTACCAATCCGTCCAAACATTAAGCCTGTTGGCACACACGGTGCAATAAAGTCCATGGTTTGAAACCAGGTTTTCTGGTATTTTTTACACCACAGCAGCATGGCCACCATCACCCCGATAAAGCCGCCGTGAAAGCTCATACCGCCTGTCCACACCTGAAACAGCCAGAGTGGATGAGCGATGAATTTATCAAACTCATAGAACAACACATAGCCAACCCGACCACCGAGCACGACACCTAACGCCCCATAAAAAACCAGATCAGATACCATCTCGGCTGTCCAGTCGGTACGTTGTTTTGCCCGATAGTTGGCAAGTCCCCATGCACATAAAAATGCCAAGAGGTACATTAACCCATACCAGTGTACTTTGAGCGGGCCAAGCTCAATCGCAATTGGATTGATGTTGGGATAGGTCAGCATGACTATTCCTTTCATTTCTGTATGTTTGGCAAGATTCTAGCCGATAAACCTTAAAAATGTTGTACATTCAATGTGTAAAGATACAAAGGATCTGTTATGTGTATTGTGGCGCTGGCATGGCAAGTGGTGGAAGGTTTACCTATATGTTTATTGTCCAATCGGGATGAGTTCTATATCCGTCCAACCCAGTCCTTACGACACTGGCAAGATAGCCCGATTATTGCAGGGCAGGACTTGCAGTCGGGTGGAACATGGATGGGTATCACTGAAACGGGGCGCTGGGCAGTAATCACCAATTATCGGGATGCTTCAGATCAGCGAATCTATCCGACTTCACGCGGTGAGATTGTGGCAGATTATTTGGCATCGGATTTACCATCGATTCGTTTTGCCCAGCAATTGGAGCAACGACAGCAGGATTACGCAGGGTTTAACCTGTTTGTGGGTGATCGGCAACAAGCCGTATATATGAGCAATCGAGGGGAAGCACCACAGGTATTGGCGCATGGTGCGTATGTGATGTCCAATGGTCTCATGTCGGAACATTGGGCGAAAAACCAGCATTTGCGTCAGCGTTTTGTACAAGAATTTTTGCCACTCTTGGCATTGTCTGAGGTATCCGAATCAGACTTGCAACAGGTGGCTTGGGATATATTGGAAGATCAGCGGCAGCGCTTGCCTGAACAGTTGCCACAGACAGGCATTGCTCAGGAGTTGGAGCAACTGCTGTCATCGACTTTTATTGCCAGTCCTAACTATGGCACATGCTGTTCTAATTTTCTGCGCTGTTTTCAGCAGCATGTTGTCTGGCTGGAAAAAACTCAGCAAGGGCCACAGCAAGGAAAAATTCAACGTATCGAGTTTAGCTACTCTGGTTGATGAGGCTTGATGAAATGCAGAGGATGGATTCAAATGTGCCAGTGATTTATGTCTGTAAATACATATTTTCAGAATGATTCCTATCTAATTTTTTGTGCTGTAAAAGTTAAAACAAAAGCTGAAAATGAAAATTCATAGCATAGATTGAGTAGTGAGATAGATCTGTTTTAAAGATCATCAATAATTTTATAAGAAATCAATCCTGTTATTTCTGGGTGGGAAATTATTTTTATATACTGAAATAGCTGTCATCAATAAGGATATTGAGGATGATGTGGGGAAAAATCGCACTGGCGATGAGTGCATTTGCAGCCAATTCAATTTTTTGTCGTTTGGCATTAGCAGACCGAATGATTGATCCATACAGTTTTAGCATCATTCGGATTGTCAGTGGGGTACTGGCACTGGCAGTATTGCTTGGTTCAGTAGAAAAACTTAAACCCCAGCGGGAAAACTGGAAAGGCGGATTGTGCTTAACAGGCTACATCTTGGCATTTTCAGTTGCTTATATGCAACTTGATGCAGGTTTAGGCGCACTGCTGTTGTTTGGTACAGTGCAAATTTCTATGGCGCTGTATGCAGTGTATAAAGGTGAAAAAGTTACGTGGTTCAGAGGCATAGGCTTATCGGTTGCTTTTTTAGGTATTTTGCTGCTCTTTTTACCTGCGACACATGCACCGTCTTTATTTTATGCTTTTATGATGATACTGGCGGGGTTAAGCTGGGCTGGATATAGCCTGATTGGAATGTCAACAGGCCAACCTATAGTAATGACTTATAACAACTTTATTTGGGCAGTGCCGATCTGTTTACTATTGAGTTTAGTCCGCATCCCCAATCTGTATATCCACTGGAATGGTCTGGCTTTAGCCATCATTTCGGGCGCATTCACCTCAAGTCTGGCGTATGTACTCTGGTATGATTTACTGAAACATCTTGATCGGATGACGGCAAGCACCTTGCAGTTGAGTGTACCGTGTTTGGCATTGCTGGCAGGCGTGATTTTTCTCAATGAAACTTTGAGTTTGCGCATGCTGTTTGCAACGATCATGGTCTTGAGTGGTATAGGTCTATTGATTTTTGCGGGGCGTAAAATCGCTGTTGTACAGCAAATCGCTAAAAATGACTAAGTTTCTCTAGCGTTTATGGTGTAGTAGATGTTGATTCTAATCAGGGTGCTGGATTTGCTTTTATTGGAACTTTCCAGTAATTTCAGAAGGTGCTTTTATCTATATCGAGGCATAAAACACACAGAATAAGGAGATCAGGGTGAGTCTACTTTTACCAACATTGGCATTTATATTGGGTTGGCTCACTGCATCATGGAAATCTGCCGAAGCGCTGAAAGTCTTTTGCTCTCGTATTCTGGCACGATTTTTTATTCCCTTTGTGATTATTTACAATATGGTTTACTACCAGGCAGGTAGTTTAAGCCTGATGCTGTTTAGCTTTAGCTCAGCTTTCTTGGTATATCTGGGTTTTGTTTATTTCTTTAAAGATCGGCTCATTGCACTCTGTGCCAGTTATGTCAATTTAGCATGGCTGGGTTTTCCATTTGCCTTGGCGATTTTTGGGCATCAGATCAGTTCTGCTATGATTGCACTTTATGTTGGTGGCTCATTGTTTGGCAATATTTGGGCCGTCTCTGCGGTCAGTTCAGCACCGCAAAATACAGCCAGTTTAATGAAAAAAGTGTCGTTGTCACCACCTGTGATTGCCCTAATCATTTCAGCGATTTTGCGTTTATTACACGTACAAAACATTTCAGAACCAAGTTGGGTGCTGCATTTGTATCAGTTTGCCAAAGTGGGCATGGTGTTCACTGGCATGTGTGTACTGGGGATGTGGCTTAGACATACTCAAGTGGCAAAAGCTGATCTGTGGCACAGCGTTCGTGTGATGCTACCGAAGTTGGTATTCGGAGGAATCATTTGTAGTGTGAGTTATTACTTCATTCCCGTTGAAACTTTTAAAGAATATATCGGGTTGATGTTCTTTTTATTCTGTTTACCGCCTGCGGCAAATATTGTGGCACTTGAAACCCATTATCAGGGCACTGGCTATTCGGCACGTTATATTGCGGCAGGAACGATTGTCAGTATAGGTATCATTTTACTGTATGGACTCGTATGGCGGCTGCTCAAGGGCTAAAAACTGAGTTTAACCCTTGAATTAATTAGTGATTTAAACTTGAGTCAGGCTTTTGCGGAACAGTTGCATGGCTTGACCACGGTGACTGATCTGGTTTTTCTCGGCTTTACTCAGTTCAGCACTACTTTTTCCAAGTTCTGGTAGCCAGAACAATGGGTCGTAACCAAAGCCATTTTCACCACGTACAGCATCTAAAATTTCGCCTGTCCAGATGCCTTGGAAAATTTTGGGTAAAGGGTCTTCGGCATGTTCAACCAAAGCCAGTACACAGACAAACATGCCTTCAATGGCTTGTCCTTCTTGACGAAAAGCGTTTAAGTCGCTCAGTAATTTTTGGTTATTGGCAGCATCATTGCCATGTTCACCTGCATAGCGAGCCGAATAAATACCAGGCGCACCGCCGAGTATAGGCACACAAATGCCTGAATCATCCGCCAAGGCTGGTTTACCTGAAATTTTTGCAGCATGACGCGCTTTAATAATGGCATTTTCTACAAAACTTAAGCCATCTTCGACCGCATCTTCAATATTTAGCCGACCTTGAGGAATAATTTCAATGGGTAAATTAAGCTGTTGGAATAGCGTTTCAAATTCGGCAACTTTGCCTTTATTGTTGCTTGCAAGTACCAATTGACCCGCATTGAGCCATGAAGGAGTAGACATAATCAATCATCAAAATTTAGCAAAACATGGGCAGAATTATGCCGAGTTTGCCGATGAAAAACAAAAGATAATATGAAAGGAAAAGGATAAGACAAAGCGTAGGGGAGTTTGCGTTGAATCACAGGGCATTCGGATCATCCCTGTGATTCGTTTCAAGCATTATTGTGCTTGAATCCATTTGTCAGCGCGGTCAACTGCCTGACGAATTTGTTCAGGTGTTAAGTTGGCTGCCAAAGCAGTTTTCTTGGTTTGTGACATATCAATCACTTTGTTGTCTAACATACCATCACGGGTTGAAAGTTCGTACCATTGATATGCATTCATATAGTTTTTATTGTGTTCTTCAATAAGAGCCAAGTTGAAGCTGGCACGGTTGTCACCGTGGCTGGCTGCTTTTTCAAGGTACTGACGCCCCAATTTTTCATTTTGACTCGTACCGATGCCTTCAACCAGCATACGACCGACATTGAGCTGAGCCGCAGAAACACCCTGATCAGCTGCTTTTTTATACCAAGTAAATGCCTGTTTTGGGTCTTTAGAAACTTCACGACCATATTGATAACGGGTTGCAACATAAAATTGTGCTGCAGCCTGACCTGCTTTCGCTTCGCTCAGCAATTCGTTAAAGCTCATGGTCGAATAACGCGCGGCCAAAGCCGATGTTGATTGCTGTGATGGTAGGTAATCAGCATGAACCTGAGTACTTAAAATACCAAACAAAATGGTGCTAAAGAATACTTTTTTCATAGGGCGCTTACTCGATAAATTGCGACTTCACCAAACAAATTTGGAATATGTTTACTGAGTAAACTATCTTTTTGATTCCCATTTACGGCGAGTCGATTAATAATCCTAATCTGATTTTCAGCACACAGTGCTTCAAAATCACGGAAAGTACATAAATGAATATTCGGCGTGTTGTACCACATGTAAGGTAATGTTTCCGAAACGGGCATCATTCCTTTAAGTGCAAGAAAAGAACGAGTCTTCCAATGCGCGAAGTTTGGAAAAGTAATAATTGCCTGTTTGCCCACACGCACCATATCTCTTAAAAGAACATCAGGTGCATCAACCGCTTGCAACGCTTGTGCCATAACAACATAGTCAAAAGACTGGTCGGCAAAGCGGTGTAACCCCAAGTTGAGGTCTTGTTGTATAATATTTAACCCTCGACTGATCGCAATTGCAATCTTTTCTTGGTCGATTTCTAGTCCGTAGGCACGAATTTGATGCTTTTTACTCATATGAGCCAAAAGCTCACCATCACCACAGCCCAGATCAAGCACACTTGAGCCTGGTTTGATCCATTTTTCTGCGAGTTGCTGATCTAAACGCATTACACGGTCTCCTGTGGTGGGGTACTTGCCAGATGTTCTTCACCACCCAAGAAAGCTCGAAGGGTTTTAACATACAGTGGAATCGGGAATAAGAACGAGTCATGACCTTGTTCAGCCTCAATATCGAGGTAGCTGACAGGCTTGTGATTGGTGATCAGAGCATTGACAATTTCCTGAGAACGCTCAGGACTAAAACGCCAGTCGGTGGTAAAGGACACCACCAAGAAACGGCATTGTGTATTTGCCATGGCTTTGGTCAATGAAGATTCATATTCACGTGAAGGATCAAAGTAATCTAAGGCTTTGGTCATAATCAGATAGGTATTGGCATCAAAGTTACGACTAAACTGCTCACCTTGATAACGCAAATAACTTTCGACCTGAAATTCGACATCGAACCCATACATAAATTTGCCTGACTTCAGGTCACGACCAAATTTCTGTTTCATGGCTTCTTCAGACAAATAGGTAATATGTCCGACCATACGCGCCAAAATCAGACCACGTTTCGGATAGCTGTCATGCTCTAGATAGCGCCCATGATGAAAATCTGGGTCGGATAAAATAGACTGACGGGCAACTTCGTTAAAGGCAATATTTTGCGCTGAAAGTTTTGGGGCACTGGCAATAATGACGCAATTTTTTAAGCGATCTGGATAATCCACAGACCATTGTAAGGCTTGCATGCCGCCTAAAGAGCCACCAATAATCGCATACCAAACTGAAATACCTAAACGGTCAGACAGCATGGCCTGAGTTTTGACCCAGTCCCGAACCGTGACTAATGGAAAATCTGGGCCATACGGTAGATTGTCATTTTCGGGGTTGGGAGATACAGGACCTGTTGAACCATTGCAACCTCCAATATTGTTCAGTGCAATGACACAAAACTTGTTAGTATCAATGGCTTTGCCTGGCCCAATACAGGCATCCCACCAACCTGGTTTTTTATCATCTTCATGATGATAACCAGCAGCATGATGATGGCCAGAGAGTGCATGGCAAATCAAAATTGCATTGGATTTTTCCGCATTTAACGTACCATAAGTTTCAACCATAAGATCAAAACGAGGTAAGATTCGACCACATTCCAGTTGGAGTGGTTGTTCGAATTGGTACTTTTGCGGGACGACCAAACCTACAGAGTCAGCTGAAAAAGACACGAGTGCAAATCGCCTTATATTTTGGAATTATGAAAAAATAAAAGGATACCAACTTGGGTATCCTTTTAAAATGTTTTTTTTAAGATTAAACAGCTTCAGAAATAATATCGCTGGTGCTAAGCAAGCCTTGTTCAATCAAGCTATTGGTACAAGCGAAGATAGCTTCAATGGATGATGTAACGGTGTTGTCATGAATACCTGCGCCAAATGCACTTTTACCTGTGCCTTTTACCTGTAATTCAACTAAGGTAAGTGCTTTAGCATGTGAACCTGAACCGATACTGCGTTCTTCATAATTCAAGACATCAATCGGCAATTGAAGTGCATTGACAATTGCAGAAATTGGGCCATTACCTTCGCCACGTAAATGCTGAGTTTCGCCGTCTATATCAATTTCAACATCAATAATCTGATTGCCATTTTCATCAGACAATTTGTAGTTTTTAGCGACGTAATTTTTGTCTTTAATGCTCACATAAGTTGTTTTAAACAAGTTCCAGATTTCATCTGCTGAAATTTCTTTAGCAGTTGCATCTGTATGTTGTTGAACCACTTGGCTAAATTCAATTTGCAAGCGACGCGGTAACACGACGTTGTAGTTTGATTCAAGCAAGTAAGCAATACCACCTTTACCTGACTGGCTATTGACACGAATTACAGCATCATAGTCACGTCCCAAGTCTTTTGGATCGATTGGCAAGTATGGCATATCCCAGATTTCTTCGTTTTTCTGGAATTCAAAACCTTTTTTGATCGCATCTTGGTGAGAACCTGAGAATGCGGTAAATACCAAGTCACCTGCATAAGGATGGCGCGGGTGAACTGGCAAACCAGTACATTCTTCTACAGTCGCAATCACTTCATTAATGTTGGAGAAATCCAAGTTTGGCGCAACACCCTGAGTGTACATGTTCAAGGCGATTGCAGCGACATCGACGTTACCTGTACGTTCACCATTGCCAAATACACAGCCTTCTACACGGTCAGCGCCTGCCATAATGGCAAGTTCAGATGCTGCGATACCGCAGCCACGGTCATTGTGGCAGTGAACTGAAATCAATACGCCGTCACGACGTTCAATATTGCGGTGCATCCACTCAATCTGGTCGGCATAGACATTTGGTGTCGACACTTCAACGGTTGCAGGCAAGTTCAAAATCACTTTGTTGTCTGGACGTGCATCCCAAATTTCAGTTACAGCATCACACGCTGCTTTAGCGACTTCCAATTCTGTGGCAGAGAAACATTCAGGGCTATATTGGAATACCCATTCAGTTTCAGGATACTGTGCTGCATATTCTTTCACTTTGGTGGCTGCATTGATGGCTAAAGCACGTGCACCTTCAACATCGACATTCAAGACTTTTTTACGGAAAGTCGGTGAGTTGGAGTTGTAAATATGCACAATGGCACGTTTGGCACCTACCAATGCTTCAAAAGTGCGTTGAATTAAATGATCACGCGCCTGAACCAAAACTTCAATGTAAACATCATCTGGAATATGATTTTCTTCAATCAACTTACGTGTGAAGTCAAAGTCAATTTGTGATGCAGACGGGAAGCCAATTTCAATATGTTTGAAGCCAATTTTCACCAACATCTGGAACATTTTGAATTTCTGATCCATATCCATCGGTTCAAAAATGGCTTGGTTACCATCACGAAGGTCGGTACTCATCCAGATAGGCGCTTTTGTGATTTCATTATTCGGCCATTGACGATCAGGTAAATCGACGCGCTGGTACATACGACGGTATTTTTTGCTTGGGTCAGCCAACATCATGGGGGTAGCTCCTTGCATAGCAGCATATGCCGAGGGGTAATTGGGCAATCTACTATATTATTTTGTGTTTAAACGAAGTGAATTCAACTATATTTCAGTTTTTTGCACTGAATGAGCAAATAAAATTTATATGCGCACAAAGCGCAGTTCAAACCACAGGGCAGATGCTATCGCAAACAACATTGGCATAATACCTCGGGTACATTACTCAATATAATCATTATAAGTCTGCTGTATAAAAAATATTTTTCGTTTTTTGCAATTTTTACACAATGCCTGAAATTTTTTTCTCTTTATTGAGTTAAAAATGCAAATAAAATCTAATTTCCCAGAGTGATCCGAAGATATTTTCGGGAAATTAGCGAGATTGCTTTATAGTTCTGCCCACATGCGAATCAGGTTGTGATAAATATTGGTGAGTTTCATCACTTCAGCATGCGCATCGCCATGTGCAGCACGCAGATTGCGAATGCTTTCGTCCAAGTTAAACAATAAATGACGTTTGCTGTCTTCACGAATCAGGCTTTGTACCCAAAAGAATGATGCAAAACGTGTGCCACTGTGAATGGTGCTGACCTCATGCAGACTGGTCGATGGGTATAACACCACATCACCCGCAGGTAGTTTGACTTCATGATAACCGTAAGTGTCTTCAATCACTAGGTCACCACCATCATATTCATCGGGTTCACTTAAAAACAGCGTACAGGACAAATCTGTGCGGATCTGGTGACTAGTGCCGCGAATCAGGCGAATGGAGTTATCGACATGAAAGCCAAAAGTTTCACTTTCATCGTAACGGTTAAATAAAGGCGGAATAATATGATGGGGGAGTGCAGCTGCCTGAAAAATCGGGTTTTTCCAAATGGCTTGGATTACTCGTTCACTTAATGCATGCGTCAGTGGATCTTGTTCGGAGAGCTGCTGATTGCGTTTGACTGAGGCAGATAATGTGCCTGCGGTCACTTTGCCACCGACCCAGTTGGCAGTTTCCATCAGACGACGAAATTCTGCGACTTCTTCTTTTGATAATACGTTTGGAATATGATGAATCATAATAACTCGATACGTTGTTCAAAAATAAAAAAGACCATTTCCAGTGTATACAAGAAATGGTCAGAGATTACAGTGTCAAATTAGTATTTGAAGTTGATCGCAAGTACAGCATTACGTCCATCACCTTCAATCGCATAGTGAGCTGCCTGAGCTGAAGTGAAGTAGCGTTTATTACTAATGTTGTTGACATTCAACTGAATATTTACATTCTTGTTTACATCGTATTTTGCCATGGCATTATAGATGGTATAAGCAGGTAAGTACTTGTTACTTGAAGTATTTGCATAAACCTGATCTTTATATTGAGCGCCAGCACCAATGGTCAGTTTTGGTAACACTTTATAGGTTGTCCAAAGTGTCGCGCTGTTTTTCGCAACAAATGGCAATGGCTTGCCTACCGTTGCGGCTGCATTGTAGGCAGCTTTTGTTAGTTCACTGTCCAAATAGCTATATCCGGCAGACATATCCCATTTATCGGTGATCTGACCTTTGAGGTCGATTTCAAAACCATTGACACGGCTGCTCCCCACATTGGAATAGGTGTTTGCATCGGTCAAGACACGGGTATTTTGCTTTTCAGTACGGAACACGGCAGCCGTCAGGTTGGCACGATTATTAAATAAATCCCATTTTGTCCCAAGTTCAACAGTACGTGCTTCTTCTGGTTTGAGATCGTCATAACTTGCTGAAACTGAATCTGCACCATCACCTTGGTCAATACCTACAGGGTTTGCAGAGGTTGCAAAACTTGCATAGATACTGCCATTTTCTGCTGGTTTAAAGACTAGGCCCACTTGGTAAGAAAAGTAATTTGAATCGCTTTGGAGAACCGTGCCAGCAGGAATTGTGGTGCTTCCACTGATCGTATTCTTATAATATTTACGCTCTGTATCGAATTGATCCCAACGCACACCCAGATTTAGTAACCATTGCGGATTAAATTCAATACTGTCCAGCGCATAGACTGCCGCATTTGTACTACGTGTGGTGTACTGGTTTTTGATGCTTCCGAGAGTATCGGTATATAACCCATTGGTTGGGTTGTTCACAGAGGTACACCAGCCACCGATATTCGTGGTTGTTGGTGAACAGTCAGTGCTGTGTACGGTTGAGGTTGTACCTAAGCTGTTGGTAAAGGTGTGTACACCTTGTTCAGATGATTGATAACTCCATTCTGTACCGATGTTAAACGAGTGTTGTAAGCTACCTGTATTGAATTTACCTGTTAAGGCTAATTGATCGCTCACCGCATCAGTGTCAACAATACGGCTGAGTGCTCGACGGGAAATCGTACCGTATGCCGCAATGTTACCTTTGGAATCATCAGGGTTGGTATAGACGTAGTCAGATTTTGATTTGGTGTATGACGCGGTATTTGATAACGTCAAATTGTCATTGAAATCATGTTCAAGTTTGAATGTACCAATGTGGTTTTCACGCTTGTCAAAATCACGATTTTTCCAGCCATAATATGTACCTTGCTTCACATAAATTGGCTTGCCGCCCGTAGTTAAAAATGGAATACCTGAATCGGGTTCATCGTAGCTTTGTAGATAATAATAACTTAGAGTTCCACGCGTTGCTGTACCCAGTCCCCATGCAAGGCTTGGGGCAATCCCGACACGGTTATATTCTGCGCCATCGATTGCACCTGGTTTATCATTTTGATGGCCCATAACCACAACACGACCTGCAACGCCGTTGCCAAAATCTTTGTTGGCATCCAGCATAATATGACGATAGTTGTCTGTACCACCTTGAATTGAACCCTGATATTTGTCGCCCTGATGAGCCACTTTGCTAATCAAGTTAATGCTGCCACCAACACCGCCACCACCAGAAATTGAAGAGCTTGAACCTTTGGTGACTTCAACTTGTTCGATGGCAAACATGTCACGGTTTTGTGAAGTCGTGTTACGAATACCGTCTACATAAATTGAACTTTGGCTGCTGTAACCACGGATATAAGGCATATCGGTAAATGGCGTACCACCTTCACCTGCACCTAAGGTAATTCCTGGTTCATTGGCAAGCGCTTGTAGAAGGGTATTGGAGTTGGTGTCTTTTAATAATTTTTGTGAAATAACTGCAACAGATTTTGGGGTGTCGAGTAAAGGTGCAACATATTTTTTATTTGCAGATTGTTTGACTTTAAAACCATCTTTTGTAGTCACAGCATGACTATAAATAGTGGGTAATTCTGCTGTTTCATCGGCTGCAATGGTCGCCGTAGTTGCCATAAGTGAAAGTGATGAGACAATTGCAGAAGAAACAATCTTCTTACGGGTTCGGATAAACGACATAATGAAGGGCTCTATAATTTTAGATGTTAATAATTCGCTAAATGTTAATAATTCTTGTTTATAATAACACTACTTTACAATAGAAAAAAACGATTAAAAATGTGAATTAATTGTGTATTTCTGGAGTAAGGGTTTACATATTGAAGTTAAGTATTTGAATTTAATTGTAAATTGAAAATATGAATTAGAATCTTAAAATTAAGTGTAAATAATAATGATTGTCATTTATTTTAATCTAAATGCTGTATTGAAATGAATCAAGACCTGCTCATTACACAGAACTATGTGTGAATAAGCCACATTAGCCTTGTCAAATTGTGATTTTAACTTTTCATCATAGAGGAGTTGATGGCTTTATATTAAAACCAATCAACTCTAAAGTTAAAAAACTGAACTGATGGCAAACGTTCTAAGAAATTGGATTAAAAATAGTCGCTAATAAAAAATCAAGATTGATCATCTGAAGCTTGCTGTTCATCCTCAGGATTTTCTAATTTGTTCTCGGCAATTTTTGCAGCTTCATAACCAGCAATTGCACTTGCAGCCTTTTCAAGAAGGTTAGCGTCTGGGTCAAGTTTATCAACACCTTGTTCTGCGATGATGGCACCCGCAATTTTTCCCACTTCATCTAAAATACTCATAGCCTTTCTTCTCCAGAAGGATTTCTCAAGATTGCAGTCTAATCAGATGAATTGTAAGTTGTGGTGTAGAAGTGTTGCACTTTAAAAGATTTATATGATGCATAAGAAGAAAATTGCTACTTTTTGATGAGTTTTAAGTTCAGGTTAATTTTTCTCATCATGAGATTTGCTGATACTCGTCATCAAATAGGCATAAAAAAGTGAAAAATAGAAGATGATGCTAAAATAATCTCGAACCAAATTTTGTATATCGTGTCATGATGGCTTATAATAGGCGACTTTAAAAATTTGCTACTACTAACTAGATATTGAGGAAGCCATGCAAGTAACGACTGAAGCGGTTTCGGGCGTTGCCCGTCGTTTAAATGTATCTGTACCGACGAGCCGTGTTAACGAGCAATTTGAAGCTCGCTTAAAACGCACTGCCAAAACTGCGAAAATCAACGGCTTCCGTCCAGGTAAAGTACCTGTAAATGTTGTACGCCGTGAATATGGCGCAGGCATTTACCAAGAAGTTGTAAATGACATCATTCGCGATACAGTATTTGAAGCAATTCAACAAGAAAAAATCAATGCTGTAGGTATGCCTAACATTGAGAAAGTTGAAAACAAAGATGATGCTTTAGTTTTTGAAGCGACTGTTGAAGTTTATCCAGAAATTCAAGTTAACGCGTTTGATGCTTTAGAAGTTGAACGTAAACAAACTGAAATCAACGACAAAGACGTTGATGTCATGATCGAAAACTTGCAAAAACAACGTCAAACTTGGGCTGTGACCAAAGGCATGGCGAAAAAAGACATGCAAGTGACTTTCGATTTTGAAGGTTCTATTGACGGTGAAACTTTCGAAGGCGGTTCTGCACAAGACTTTAAACTTGTTTTAGGTTCTGGTCGCATGATCCCTGGTTTTGAAGATGGCATCGTGGGTATGAAAGCTGGTGAAGAGAAAGTAATCGACGTTACTTTCCCTGAAGATTACCAAGCTGAAAACCTTGCAGGTAAACAAGCTCAGTTCAAAATCACTGTTAAGCAAGTTGAAAAACCAAAGCTTCCAGAAATTGATGCTGAATTCTTGAAAATCTTCGGTCTGACTGAAGAAGAAGGCGTTGAAAAATTAAAAGCTGACGTTCGCAAAAATATGGAACGTGAAGTGAAAAATGGTCTTCGTAACCAAGTTAAATCAGCTGCATTTGATGCATTGGTTGCTGCAAACGAAATCGAAGTTCCAAATGCTATGGTTGCTCAGGAAATTGACCGTCAACGTCAACAAATGATCCAGCAATTCACTCAACAGTTTGGTGCAGAAGGTGCGAAAGCATTTGATTCTAGCTTGCTTCCAGATGACTTGTTCAAAGAGCAAGCTGAAAAGTCAGTTAAACTTGGCGTATTAGTAAGCAAAGTATTGGCTGATGCTAAACTTGAAGTTGATCAAGCACGTGTTGAGGCTTACATCGAAGACATGGCTTCTTCTTATGAAGATCCAACTGAAGTGATTGAATACTTCAAAAACGATGCAAAACAACGCCAGCAAATCGAAGCTGTTGTGTTAGAAGACCAAGTTGTAGATTTCATCTTGGCTTCTGCTAAAGTAACTGACAAAGCGGTAAGCTATGAAGAGTTGCTGAAAGAACAGCAAGCTCGTCAACAAGGTTAATCCTTTGACATAAAAAAAGGCGCGCTTGTTGCGCCTTTTTTTATGCTGTAGAAAAATTGTTAATACGGTGAATAATACGTGTAATCCGATTATTTATCTGTTATTTAGATAGGGAATAGTTTTGCAATTTTGGCTTTTATCGCGCATATTGTTGTCATGGTTTAAGTCATAAAAATTTAGGAATAAATAAACGTATGTATGTTCCAAACATAGAAAATGCTTTAGTTCCAGTTGTTGTTGAACAATCCTCACGCGGTGAACGCTCATTTGATATTTTTTCACGTTTGTTACGCGAACGTGTTATTTTTCTTACGGGTGAAGTTGAAGACAACATGGCAAATTTAATTGTTGCGCAGATGTTGTTTTTAGAAGCAGAGAACCCAGATAAAGATATACACCTTTATATTAATTCACCAGGTGGTTCTGTAACGGCAGGTATGGCAATTTACGATACCATGCAGTTTATCAAGCCCGATGTTTCAACGATCTGTATGGGGCAGGCTGCATCTATGGGTGCATTCTTGTTAAATGCAGGCGCTAAAGGTAAACGTTACTGTTTGGAAAATGCGCGTGTCATGATTCACCAGCCACTCGGTGGTTTCCGTGGACAGGCATCAGACATTGAGATTCACGCACGTGAAATCCTGTTTATTAAAGAGCGTTTAAATCGCTTGATGGCAGAGCATAGTGGTCAAGATTATGAAACCGTTGCACGAGATACAGATCGTGATAACTTCATGACCGCACAAGCTGCTAAAGAGTATGGCTTAGTTGATGCTGTATTAACTAAACGTCCATAATGTAAAAGATTATTTATTGGAGAAAATATGTCCAACCATCCTCAAGGACAAAAACATTGTTCATTTTGCGGTAAAACGCAGTCTGAAGTCGGGAAACTGATTGCAGGCGAGGACGCATACATTTGTAACGAGTGTGTGGACGTATGTCTTGACTTGGTACAAACCAGTCAACAAGTCGACTCAGGTGACTGGGCAAGCCGTCCTTTGCCAAAGCCACATGAAATTCGCGCAGCGCTTGACCAGTATGTTATTGGTCAGGATATGGCGAAGAAAACCTTATCTGTGGCAGTTTATAACCATTATAAACGTTTAAAAGTGTCGCAAACAGGGCATAAGCACGACGATATTGAGATTGCAAAAAGCAATATCTTACTCGTTGGTCCAACAGGATCAGGTAAAACCTTACTGGCTCAAACTTTGGCGCGCTTGCTTGATGTACCATTTGCTATGGCAGATGCAACGACACTGACCGAAGCTGGTTATGTCGGTGAAGATGTTGAAAACATTGTACAAAAGCTATTGCAAAAAGCGGATTACGATGTTGAGAAAGCACAAAAAGGGATTATCTATATTGATGAGATCGACAAGATCACACGCAAATCAGAAAATCCTTCCATCACTCGCGATGTATCGGGTGAGGGTGTGCAGCAAGCCTTATTGAAAATGATTGAAGGTACTGTGGCATCGATTCCACCACAAGGTGGGCGTAAACATCCGCAGCAAGAATTCATTCAGATTGATACCTCAAATATTTTGTTTATTTGTGGTGGCGCATTCTCTGGGCTGGAAAAAATTGTTCAGCAACGTCAGGAAAAAGGCGGGATTGGTTTCAATGCTGAAGTGAAGAATAAAGATGACAATAAAAAAGTCTCTGAATTGTTCCGTCAGGTTGAAGCGACTGACTTGGTTAAATTTGGCTTAATTCCTGAGTTTATTGGTCGTTTGCCTGTTATTGCAACATTAGATGAACTTGATGAAAAAGCTTTGATTCAGATTTTGACTGAACCAAAAAATGCATTAACCCGTCAGTATCAACATTTGTTTGATATGGAAAATGTGGACTTGGTATTTGAAGAATCTGCGTTGCATGCTGTTGCGAAAAAAGCGCTGGAACGTAATACAGGTGCACGTGGTTTGCGTTCAATTCTGGAAAATGTTTTGCTCGATACCATGTATGACTTACCAAGTCGTACAGACGTAGGCACAATCATTATCAATGAAGCTGTGATTAATGATAAGGCTGAACCAGAAGTCAAAGCTGAGCGTGTACATACGGCACAACAGCCTTTGACTGAAAAAACTGATTTGAAGATTATTGACTCAAAATCAGCCTGATTCAGTTCTATAAAAAAAACGCGCATCATGCGCGTTTTTTTTATGCTTGATTATTTGCTCGAGGCTTTTTTCGGTAACGGTTTAAGGACATCACTAATCTGTTGGGTCATCTGCTGTTGAAATTTTTTATCTTGGGTGAGTTTTTCAGTAGCTTGGTTAATTTGCTGGGCGGTCTGTTGCAAAATAATCGGCATTTTTTTGTTAATAGACTGCCCTTCAGGAGATTTTAAGAAGCGGATATAGGCTTGAACCTCTTCTTCAGATAATTGCTCTGTATAGATATTTTTAATTATTTCAATAGGTTTTGCTTGCTGCAAAAATACTTCTACCGTGTTTACAAAAATTTTGGAAAGTTTTTGTGCTGCAACTTGATCTTGTTCGGTTAGAGTTTGATGTCCTGTGTAGTTTTTAATTACTTGCTCTGAATGTTTTTGGAAATACGGTGCGTAGTTTTTCACCGTTTCTTTTACCAATTGTTCGGCATTGGAGAGACGTATTAATTCTTGCACAGAAGCAGGTTGCGCAGGCGTTGCAAGCGCAGTTTGACTGATGCCGTAGCAGCAAACGCAAGCCAGTATAAAGCGAATAATAGTTTTTTTTGACATGATGTTTATCCTAAAGCTTTGAATGATTTTTAGAATGAATAGATTATCGTAATAAAAGAATATTTAAGTCTAAACTATTTTTATTGGGGTTGGGATGTGGGGGAGGCGCAAGCATAGAGATTACGCCTGAGAACTGAATTTAATTAGAATTATTCACTGTCGATACCTAGGACTTTAAATAGACCATGATTTACAGCGCTATTGTTCATCATGTTGTGAACCACGACGTTGTAGGTTTCTTGGCTTAGAGTTGGCATTTTGGCTGCTAAGGATTGCCCTTCAGGGGTGCGATAAAAACGGTTCAGTGCTTGGACTTCTTCTTCGGACAGGTTTTTTTGATAAAGCTGTTTCAGTTGTGGCTCAACATCTTGCCAGAACTGCTCTTTATTTAGACCGAGCGTTTGCAGTTGTTGTGGCTTGACCATGGATTGAGTATTTTGTTTTATTTGCAAGATATCAAAGAGTTGATCAATCGATTTGGGAGATGCAGGCTGTGCATGGCTCGAGTCAAAGAAAAACATTCCTCCAAGTAAAGTTAAAATCTGACTAATACTTTTGAGTTGCATGTGAAACGACCTTATGGCATTCGGTATAAATAGGGCTTATGTAATGTTACATTTTTGAGTGTTGAACAGGCCCTAATAATTTAAATAAAAAAACACGCCATGCGGCGTGTTTTTTGATGTATTTCGGTTAACCTGCTGTTGCATCTACAACAGGAATCTTGCCGATTTTCTCTTGCCAGATTTTTGGTGCAATCGCATGGATTGATGTACCGTTAACATCGACAGCAACAGATACAGGCATATCTTCAACCACAAACTTGTAGATTGCTTCCATACCCAAGTCAGCAAATGCAACCACTTCAGCTTGACGAACAGCTTTAGAAACCAGATATGCAGCACCACCCACCGCCATGAGGTAAGTCGCTTTGTTATCTTTGATGGCTTCAATTGCAGCAGGACCGCGGTCTGCTTTACCGATCATGCCGAACAAGCCAGTTGCTTCTAGGACTTGACGAGTGAACTTGTCCATACGTGTTGCAGTTGTAGGACCAGCAGGGCCAACCACTTCATCGCGTACAGGATCGACAGGACCTACGTAGTAAATAAATTTACCTTTAAGGTCTACAGGAAGCTCTTCACCGTTGTTTAACATGTCAACCATACGTTTGTGCGCAGCGTCACGACCTGTATAGATTGTACCGTTAAGAAGAAGCGTATCACCTGGCTTCCAAGAGTTCATTTCTTCTTGAGTAATGGTGTCTAGGTTGACACGTTTAGATTTAGAAGCATCCCAAGCAACTTGTGGGTAGTCTTCAAGTTTAGGCGCCTGAATATGCGCAGGACCTGAACCATCAAGTTGGAAATGTGCGTGGCGAGTTGCAGCACAGTTTGGAATCATACCAACTGGTTTACCTGCAGCGTGACAAGGGTAGTCCTTGATTTTGATATCAAGTACTGTGGTTAAACCACCAAGACCTTGTGCACCAATACCCAAAGCATTCACTTTTTCGAAGATTTCGATACGAAGCTCTTCCATTTTGCTTTGAGGGCCACGACGAAGCAATTCGTCCATGTTGATTTCTTCCATGAGAGCTTCTTTTGCAAGCATCATGGCTTTTTCAGCAGTACCACCGATCCCAATACCGAGCATGCCAGGTGGGCACCAGCCTGCACCCATGGTTGGAACAGTTTTAAGTACCCAATCCACAATTGAGTCAGATGGATTCAGCATCGCAAGTTTTGATTTGTTTTCTGAACCGCCACCTTTGGCAGCAACAGTAATATCAACTTTGTTGCCAGGTACGAGTTTGTAGTGAATCACTGCTGGCGTATTGTCTTTGGTATTTTTACGACCAAATGCAGGATCTGCTAAAACTGATGCACGAAGTACGTTGGTGTTTTCTAGGTAACCTTGGCGTACACCTTCGTTGATTGCGTCATCAAGACTCATGGTTAAATCAAATTTAACATCAAGCCCTACATCAACAAACACGTTGACAATCCCGGTATCTTGACAGATTGGGCGATGACCTTCTGCACACATACGCGAGTTAATTAAAATTTGTGCGATTGCATCCTTAGCGGCTTGGTTTTCTTCACGATCATACGCACGGCTCATCGCCTGAATAAAATCTTGCGGATGATAGTATGAAATAAACTGTAAGGCATCCTTGACCGAAGTGATCAAGTCATCTTGTTTGATAATGGTCGTCATATCAAAAGTCTCTTGAGCGGGCTGTTAGCTAGCGGGCTAAATTATATGACAAAATGAGCAGTCTGTGGGCAGTTTTGCCGAGATTTTGATCCAAGGTCGAATACAAGTAAAAATATAAAAATGAGCTGAAACTTTAACAACAGGAATATCGTCCCGTGACCCAAGAACATCTCGCTGAAAATATTATCGAAATTTATCGTCAGTATGGTCGTCAATGGACGAATTTGCGCGGTACGCATTTATATGAGAAACAGTGGCTAGATCGTTTTTTGGCTTTGCTTCCCGCATCTTCTCATATTTTAGATTTAGGCTGTGGTTCAGGTAAACCGATTGCTGCATATTTGATTGATCAGGGTTGTCGGATTACGGGAGTGGACAGTGCTGAGGTGATGTTAGAGATGGCACGATCTCATTTTCCTGATCAGCAGTGGGTTCGGGCAGATATGCGAACTTTTAGTTCTACACAGAAATTTCAGGGAATTTTAGCTTGGGACAGTTTCTTTCATTTAACCCGATCAGATCAGCGTGACATGTTTGCTCGATTTAAACAGTTATCTCAAACGGGTACAGTACTGATGTTTACCAGTGGGCCTGCCAATGGAGAGTCAATTGGAGAAATGTTTGGGCAGCCACTCTATCATGCCAGCCTAGCGCCTGAAGAATATCGGTTTTTGTTACATCAACATGGTTTTCAGCTGATTCATATGCTTGCTGAAGATGCTGACTGCGCAGGGCACACGGTTTGGCTTGCACAAAAGCAGCCGCAATAAAAAAGCCACTCAAGATGCTTGAATGGCTTTTTTAATTTCGACTGGCGATTAAGATGCTTTTGCTGTTTTTGCTTCAGCTTGCTGTTCTGCCTGAATTGCAGTTAGGGCAATGGTAAACACAATGTCGTCAACCAATGCACCACGTGACAAGTCATTGACTGGTTTATTTAAACCTTGCAGCATTGGACCGACACTCACCACATTGGCAGAACGTTGTACTGCTTTGTAGGTGGTATTGCCTGTGTTAAGGTCAGGGAAAATAAACACATTGGCACGACCTGCTACCTGTGAATTCGGCGCTTTAGAGCGTCCGACACTTTCAACCGAAGCGGCATCGTACTGCAATGGACCATCAATCAATAAGTCTGGACGACGCTGTTGTGCAATCGTAGTTGCCTGAGCCACTTTTTCCACGTCAGCACCTGCACCTGATGTACCTGTTGAGTAGCTGATCATGGCAATACGTGGTTCAATGCCGAAAGCTTTGGCAGAATCGGCAGATTGAATGGCGATTTCGGCCAATTGCTCGGCAGTTGGATCTGGGTTAATCGCACAGTCGCCATAGACATAGACTTCATCTGGCAACAACATGAAGAATACAGAAGAAACCAGAGAGTACTCAGGGGCTGTTTTAATCAGCTGGAAGGCTGGGCGAACGGTATTTGCAGTAGTATGTACTGCACCAGAAACCAGACCATCAACCTGATCGAGTGCTAGCATCATTGTGCCGAGAACAACGGTATCTTGTAGTTGTTCTTCCGCTTGAGCAGCATCAAGTTTGCCTTTACGCAGTTGTACCATCGGCTCGACATATTGTGCACGAATGCTGTCAGGATCAACGATTTCTAGATCACTTGGCAGTTCAATATTGCGTGCTTTCGCCACTTCAAGAACCTGTTCTGGTTTTGCGAGCAAAATACAGTGTGCCAAACCACGTGACTGACAGATTGCCGCAGCTTCAACGGTACGTGGTTCATCACCTTCAGGAAGAACAATACGCTTTTTCGCTGCAATTGATTTTTGTACCAACTCGTAACGGAAAGCCGAAGGAGATAAGCGTGGTTGGGTTGCAGCTTCACTGTGTTGAGTTAACCATTTTGGATCAAGATGGCTTGAAACAAAACGAGTCACTTGCTCTGCACGTTCTAAATCATTGGTTGGAACTTCATTGCTCAGGCTTGCAAGACGCTGTGCAGTTTCTAACGTATTGAGTGAGGTGTGTAAAATTGGTAAGCCTTGCTGGGTTGCCGATTTACAAAACTCTAAAACCTGTGCATTTGGTGCTTCACGTTCAGTCAGAATTAAACCTGCAAGAGGTACGCCGTTTTGTGTAGCAAGGCTGGCTGCCAAAATCACATCAATTCGTTCAGATGCGCTAATAATCAGCTCACCAGCGACAAATTTCTGTAGCTCATGTTCAACGCTTGAAGCAATCAGGCTGGTGTGAAGAACCCGACGCTGGGTCGCATCACCCTGATTAACCCATGTAGCATCGATGCTATTTGCAATATCAAGCGTACGTGGAACGCTGAGCGTGTTGCTAAATGGAACCAGACCTACTATAGGTAGCGCTGCTGTTCCGATATAACGATTAAATTTTTGTAGCTGAGTGGTGAACTCAGCAATTTCTTTTTCAAGACGTAGCGAAGTGTTGAGCGCCACAGGAATTTGTGCTGCGCTTTCAGCCAAACCTTTGGTGCGCATAAACAGTACACCTGCTGCGCGTTTGCTTTCTACACCGCCAAAGTGACGTAAGCTCGCTTCAATTTTTTCTGCAGTTTGTCGTGGCTGATTTAAATCAGCTTTGCTCACCAAAACGACTTTGGCATCAAGAGCTTTAGCGAGCTGTGCATTAAGCTCATTGGCAAAATAATCTTCTGCTGTTGCCAATAAACCTTCGACAATAATCACTTTATGCTGTTTTGCTACTTCGCGGTGCAGTCGAACTGCATCTTCAAGTAACTCGTCCACTTCACCCGAGTTCATTGCATCTAAGATTTGCTGATGCGTAATTGATGGTGTGGCTTGTGTGTGAAAAAGCTGTGCATATAAAGCGGCTGTACGGTTATGGTGCTGGTCTTGTTCCTGACAAAAAGGTTTGAAAAAACCTGCTTTAATGCCGCTACAGTCCAACGCATAAATCATGCCGAGGCAAGCGGAGGTTAAACCCACGCTTTCCTCGGTTGGAATAAGAAGAAGGGTATTCATAAAAACACCTGATTGTAATTTTATTGATTAAGCAATCGCTGCATTTGCCTCACGGCTAAGCTGTTCTACGACGTGCTCGGTTTCTTTTGCGATACGGCCTTCCTCATCAGTTGGAATAACCCAGATTTGAGGACCTACACCTGCATCGATACGGCCTTCAGTACCACGTTTTAGAGTATTGTTTTTCTCTTTGTCGAGATTGAAACCAAAGTGCGGCAAATATGCCATGGTTTTTTCACGAATATACGCTGAGTTTTCACCAATACCACCTGTGAAGAATAAACCATCAATACGTGGTAGGCCACAGCTCAATGCTGCTAAAGATTTTGCCAAACGGTAGCAGAACACTTCAATGGCTAAAGTAGCATCTTCATTGCCTTGTTCAGAAGCTTCAATCAAGGTGCGCATGTCATTTGAAAGATTGTTCGATAGACCAAGTAAGCCGCTTTCCTTGTTGAGCATTTTATCAATTTTGAAAATATCCCAACCGAGGTTGCTTGCCAAGAAGCTATGAATACTTGGGTCAACATCACCACTACGCGTACCCATAACCACACCTTCAAGTGGAGTAAGTCCCATAGAAGTATCGACGCTTTGACCATTCCAGATTGCGCAGGTTGAGCTACCATTGCCTAGGTGTGCAGTTAACCAACCACCTTGTTTCAGGCTGCCAGCAAGCTCAGAACCACGTTCTGAAACATAGGCATGGCTAGTACCGTGGAAACCATAGCGACGCACGTTATGGTCGGTAAATAAGAATTTTGGTACAGCATAGCGGTAGGCATGTGCTGGCATAGTTTGGTGGAATGCAGTATCAAATACGGCAACTTGCGGTAGTTCAGGGAACAAACGCATAGTTGCTTCAATCCCAACCAAATGGGCAGGGTTATGTAATGGTGCAAGCGGAGTTGCTTCACGAATACGCTGAATAATATCTGGTGTTAATAAATGCGCTTTAGTTAAAGTCCCGCCATGTACGACACGGTGACCAATCGCTTGTGGATTATAATGAGAAAGACGTTCTAGCAAGGTCTCTAGCGCTTGTTCATGGTTAGCATTTGGAATAGCCAACTCAAGGGGTTGACCACCCGCAGTAATTCCTTTGATGCGCGCGTTTTCTGAGCCAAGATTCTCTGCTAGCCCGTAGATACGATCTTCACGGCGTTCTGATACCAATGCATATTTAATGGAAGAAGAACCGCAATTAATCACTAAAACAGATGTAGACACGTCATTATTCCCAATTTTAATTGAAATCATATTCCTGTTCATGATCCGTGCTAGGAAAGAACCTGACTGATCGAATACATTATTTTTAACATGGGTTATTTTTTAGTCCAAGCTAGACTTTAGCCGATACGACTTTAGAATTATGATGGTATTTTTATTGATTAAACCTAGCTTTATCAATAATTTATCTAAATATTCTTTAAAATTACCCATATTCTTTTTAAAAATTACCAATATTTTTTTTAAAAATATTTAATTCTCAAAGCAAGTTTACTCACTTTGAGAATCTATCTCTATCTATTTCGAGTGCTTATTGGCGAATTTGACCATCCCCAAGCACAATCCATTTTTGTGAGGTCAGACCTTCTAGACCGACAGGGCCTCGAGTATGGATTTTGTCGGTAGAAATGCCAATTTCTGCACCTAAACCATATTCAAAACCATCAGCAAAACGGGTTGAGGCATTAATCATCACTGAGCTTGAGTCAACCCGAGCAAGGAACTGACGGGCCAACGTGTAGTTTTCAGTGACAATCGCATCGGTATGGTGTGAACCGTATTTGTTGATGTGAGCAATCGCATCATCCATATTGGCAATCACTTTCACCGCAAGAATTGGTGCAAGGTATTCGGTGTACCAGTCTTCTTCGGTTGCAGCAATCACTTGCTGACCTAAAATCTTCTGCGTCTGTTCACAGCCGCGAAGCTCAACTTGTTTTTCAGCATATTTTGCAGCAATCGCAGGTAAGAACTGCTCGGCAACAGCTTGGTGTACTAACAGACTTTCCATGGCATTACATACGCCATAACGGTGAGTTTTGGCATTGAAGGCAATCGCAAGCGCTTTGTCGAGATCCGCTTGTGAATCGACATAAACATGGCAGTTACCATCTAAATGCTTAATCACAGGAATACGTGCTTCACGGCTAATGCGTTCAATCAGCCCTTTGCCACCACGTGGTACGATTACATCGACAAATTCAGTCATGGTAATGAGATGACCTACTGCTGCACGGTCTGCAGTTTCGACGACTTGTACTGATGTTTCAGGTAAACCTGATTGTTGTAAACCAAGCTGAATGGCGTGTGCGATGGCTTTGTTGGACTGAAGTGCTTCAGAACCACCACGCAAAATAATGGCATTGCCTGATTTGAGTGCCAAAGATGCAGCTTCCAAAGTCACGTTCGGGCGTGATTCATAAATCATGCCTACGACACCCAAAGGCACGCGCATTTTACCAATCTGAATCCCGGAAGGACGATAGGCTAAATCAGTAATCTCGCCAATCGGGTCGGTGAGCTGAGCCACATCTTTTAGACCTTGTAACATTGCTGCAAAGCGTGCGGGGTTAAGCTCTAGACGGTCAAGTAAGGCGCTGTCGAGTTGATTGGCACGACCATTTTGCATATCAATTTGGTTAGCTGCCAAAACTTCAGCTTGTTGTTGTACCAAGGCATCATGGATTGCCATAAGTGCTTGGTTTTTGGTTTTCGTCGAAGCGCTCGCTAATGTTTGCGAGGCTTGGCGAGCCTGTTGACCGACGGTCTGCATGTACTCCGCAATAGACTGTTGCATAATATTAAGATCACTTAAAAAATCATCACTGATAGTAACAGTGTTATTTAAAAAATAAAACGCCTGATGATGCAGGCGTTTTGAGGGAATTTAAGTACGAATTGTACTGTTTTTGAATTCTTCAATGCGGTGTTTGACCTGTAACCACTCTTCACCCAGTGCTAAATTTTCGCTGAGATGTAGTGCTGGAATCTTGCCACGCATACGTTCCAGACGTTGCTGATTTGGTAGAGCAAAATCTTGAATGCTGTCGAGAGCAACAATTGCTGCTGCACGGTCATTACAAACCAGTCCCATATCGCAGCCTGCATTTAATGCCGCCTGAATTCGGGCATCTGCACCACCCGCGACACAGGCAGCTTGCATACTTAAGTCATCTGAGAACAAGACTCCGTCAAAGTGAAGCTGCTGACGGAGCACGGTTTGAATCCAGTGTTGAGAAAAGCCTGCAGGATTGGCATCGACTTGTGGGTAAATCACATGTGCAGGCATGAGAGCATTGAGGTCAGGCATGAGTTGAATAAAGCTTTGCATGTCTTGCTCATAGATTTCCTCATAACTGCGCGAGTCAATTGCCGCTGCAACATGCGAGTCGGCTTTGACTGAGCCATGACCTGGAAAATGTTTGCCTGTGGTTGCCATCCCTGCAGCTTGCATACCCTGCATAAAAGCGCGTGCTAGTGGAGCAATGTCTGCGATATTTTTAGCGAAGGCACGGTCGCCAATCACATCGCTAATGTCATTTAAGTCCAGTACGGGAGCAAAACTAAAGTCTATACCTACTGCTAAAACTTCAGTTGCCATAAGCCAGCCACATTGCTGGGCTAAGTTTAGGGCATGTTCAGGTTGCTCAAGATACAGCTCACCAAAGCGCCCCATTGCAGGCAATAATGTAAAACCTTGTTTCAGGCGTTGAACGCGGCCACCTTCCTGATCAACGGCAATCAAGATTTTAGGGCGAACACTACGAATATGATCGGTCAAGGCACGAACTTGTTGTGGTGACTCAATATTACGTGCAAACAGGATTAAACCGCCCACTTGAGGGTTTTTCAGTAATTCAATATCTTCTGGAGTCAGGGTGGTTCCTGCGATATCGAGCATCAATGCGCCAATCATAAGAGCTTCCGTTACTGGGTGAATTGCAAATGGAGATTGAATTTTGCAATGATTTGCTACATTTTGTCAGCACAGAATATGATAAAACTACACGACATGGTACAAAGACTTTGATTAAGATCATGAATATTCAAGTCTAATTAAATATTATTGCTATGTAATTTTTGGTGAAATCCAAGGAAGCACGATTAATATATGAAACTTCAAACAATCGCTTGCGCAGTTGCACTGGCAACAGGTGGTCTATTTTTTACTCATGTGATTAATGAAGCGGCTGCTGCGACCAGTGCGGAGTCTGTTGTATCGGCAGTACAACCAACTCAAGCACAGAAATTGGTGACACGTCAGCTTGCAACCTTGATTGATCGCCAACACTATCTGAATATGCGTCTGGATGCCAATACGTCCAATCGTATTTTAGGCATGTATCTGGATAGCTTAGACCCAGACCATACGATTTTCCTCGCATCTGATGTTGCCTCGTATAAACAAAAATATGGTGCAACCCTGGGAGCAGCGCTCAAAGCTGGTGATTTAACCGCGCCTTATGCGATTCATGCCCAGTATCGTCAGCGCTTAAAAGATTTTTATAGCTATATGCTGGCCGAGTTGAAAAAACCACAAAACCTAGAACAGAAAAATAACTATATTGATACTGATCGTGAAAAAGCACCGTATTTTAAAACTGAAATCGAGCAGCGTGATTACTGGCATAAAATGCTGCTATCACAGTTAATCAACCTGACGATTAGCAAGCAAGAAGATCTGGCGAAACAAAAAACTCTTAAAGCAGACCCTTCTTTGGCGCAGGGGCAGGATTTAAGTTCTGAAGATTTAACGCCTGAGCAAACGCTAACCAAGCGTTATACTCGCCAGTTAGAGCGTATTGGTCGTACCAAGAGTGACGATGTTCTGGATAAAATCCTGAACTCCATGACACTGACTTACGATCCACACAGTAATTATTTCCCACCTACTGATGCAATGGAATTGAATCGTCAAACCACCTTGCAGCTAGAAGGGATTGGGGTCTCGATTCGCCCTGAACGCGGTAATGAAGACTATACCAAAATTGAAACCATTGTAGATGGCGGGCCAGCGAGCAAGTCTGGTCAGGTCAAAGCAGGCGACCGTATCATTGGTGTTGCCCAAGGCGGTGACAAGATGGTTGATGTTGTTGGCTGGTCGAGTCAGGAAATTGTCGGATTGATTCGTGGTAAGCGTGGCACCAATGTCACCTTAAAACTATTGGGTGCAGGTGCACCAATGAGTCAGGCACGTACAGTGACTTTGTCGCGTGATGTGATTAAAGAAGATGATCAGGGCGTGCAATCACGTGTTGTGAAAGTTAACCGTGATGGTAAACAGCATACTTTTGGTGTCATTGAAATCCCATCGTTTTATCTCAACTATCGTGCACGCCGTGATGGCGCGGACTATCGTTCCGTATCCAAAGATACCAATGATGCTCTGAAAGCACTTTCAGTACAGAATGTTGAAGGCATTATTATTGATTTGCGTAATAACCCAGGTGGTTCGCTTGAAGAAGTGTCACGTATGATTGGTCAAGTGATTAAGTCAGGTCCAGTCGTACAAATCCGTGATGGGAATGGTAACGTCAATGTCTTTGAAGATAATGATGCTGGTCAACAAACCTATGCAGGGCCTTTGGCAGTGTTGGTGAACTTGGCATCGGCTTCGGCAAGTGAAATTTATTCTGCTGCAATTCAGGATTATGGCCGTGGTATTATTATTGGCAGTACCACGACAGGTAAAGGTACCGCGCAAGTTCAGCTAGACTCTTTGGCTTATGGTCAGGCAACGTTGACTCAGCGTAAATTTTATCGAATTACGGGTGGCAGCACGCAAAACAAGGGTGTGATTCCAGACATTAAACTGGTTGATATCTGGAATGATGAGTTCGGTGAGCGTAAAGCCAAAAATGCCTTGAAATGGGACACAATTCCAACAGCACCATTTAAGCGTGAAGGTGTAATCAAGCCGTATTTACCTGAACTAGAAAAACTTTCAACGCAGCGTGTCACTCAAGATCCTCAGTTTAGCTATTTGGAAGCTCGTCGTGCACTTGCCAAGAAAACTGATGATGAGAAACGTCTGCCTCTGAATCTGGATCAGCGTAAAGTTGAACTTGATACTTTAGAAAAGCAGACTTTAAATGCTGAGAACTTACGCCGTCAGCAAACAGGGCTCACGCCGTATAAAGACTGGAGCAGTTATCAGGCATCGCTTGATGCGCTCAGTGAAACACGTGCTAAATTGAAAGCCAATCTACGTCCAGCATTACCAGAGGAAGAAGCTTTTGTGACTGAAGCAGCCAATGTATTGCTTGATTACGCAAGATTGCAGCAACAAAAATCAGGTAATTAATTAAGTAATAATATAAAAAAGCTCGGGAATTAACCGAGCTTTTTTATAAATATAATCAGGTAAGTTTGTAAAAATATCATGAATTAATTTAAATAAATTTCAAAATAAAGGATAATATTTAGTTTTTCTAAAAAGCTAAAAATAAGCCATTTAATACCTCATCAAAAATAACCTGTGTGTCGATTAATAATAAAATAGTAGGTGAATCTATAGGCTTCTTTCACAAGCTGATTTAATTTTTCTTATACATCATTGAGATATGTTTTAATTTGACCGAGTGATTAAAATAAAAAGAGTGTAAATCAAATCATTATGAATGAAGGGCTGTGTAATCATGAGTCTTAAATGCTGATTTGACATCTTATAAAAAAATTGTTTTTTGATACTGTCGCAAATATAAAGCAAAGTAAATTTTTAAGATATTCTTGAATAAGCTGACTTAGGCATATTTTTTTAAACTAAAACAGATTACTATAAAATATAAATTCGATTTTTAAATAACCATGATATTTACTTTGAATTTGCGTTAAACATGATTCTGTTAACACCTGATCATATTTTTTTCAGGTTTTTATGAATAGGCTTTTGAAAAGAAGCAGGTCAATTACAAAAACAAATTTGGGTACATGAAATGACAGAACTCAATGATCACGTCAATTTTGTTGTGGGTGCTATGATTGTAGCCATATTGATCTGCTATGCCATGATTACATTACAAGGGGTATTGTTTAAATTTTTTTTGTATCAGCAGTACAAGAAAACCATCATTTTAATGAATGTTATTTTTTCTGCATTCGTTGTGTGGTCTTTACAGTTTTTTGGTATGTGGATGATACAACAGTCAGATGGCGTTCTTGTGCATAAATGGCTGTTACTCCCGTCATATTTAAGTATGTTAGTCGCTGCGCTAGGCGTCACTTGGTTACTAAAGCAGCCTAAACTTGAGCGTTATGCTTTAGGTTTAGGGGCTATTGGCATTGGAAGTGGTGTTTTTTTGATGCATTATTTTACCATGATGACATTTATTCCGCTAAAACAGGCATTTCAATATGATGCCTTGTGGACTGGAATTTTAGTCATGATTGCGGTTTTTGGATCTGGAGTGAGCTTATGGTTAACCTTTAGGTTAAAAAATGTGCAAAATAATGCCTTTATCTTAAAAATAGCTGTCGCTTTTATGGTGGCTTTTAGTATTGTAGCAATGCACTACGTGGGCATATGGGCGGCGCATTTTAATATAAAAAGTAGCCATGTACTTCAAACAACAACATCTGGTCATATTGTGATACTAGGTATAGTAATTGTTGCCTGCCTAATTCTGATTGCTGCATTTTTTGTGGCATTACTGGAATTAAGGCTGGAAGAACGAAATCGTCAACTGACAGAGGTTCATAAAGAGTTAACGCACTTAACAACGCATGACACTTTAACTCAGTTACCGAACCGTTTGTATTTAAATGATTATGTCAAAATGATTTTGGCTGAGCATCGTTTGCATCGTCAGCAAATTGCGGTGATCTACATTGACTTGGATCGTTTTAAATCCATTAATGATGCATTTGGTCATCATGTGGGAGATCAGTTGTTGGTGCAATTTGCCAATCGCATCACTGAGCAGATCGCAGAGCGCCAGACCTTGTTACGCATTAGCGGAGATGAATTTTTGCTGATTGCAGAACATTCTTCTGTTGCGCAGGCAGAACAACTAGCCCAAAAAATTCTGACCGATATTCAGCATGGTTTTAATATTGCAGGACGTAATATTAATATTACGGCAAGTATCGGTATAGCAATGTATCCTGAGCATGGTGAACATTTGCAAGAATTATTAATGCATGCAGATATTGCGATGCTGGCATCTAAAGAGCAGGGGCGTAATACCTATAGTGTTTTTAATTATAATATTGAACAATATGAAGAACGTCATCAATCCAAACTGATTAATGACCTCTTTAAGGCAATTGAAGAAGATCAGTTTGTTTTATTTTATCAGCCGAAATTTAATAAATACCGTAAAATTTGTGGTGTTGAAGCATTAATTCGCTGGCAGCATCCTAAAATGGGGCTGCTTGGTCCAAATATGTTTATCCCCTTGGCAGAAAAAACAGGATTAATCATTCCTTTGGGATATTGGGTCATGGAGCAGGCATGTAAACAGATTCAATTGTGGGAACAACAAGAACAAAACTTTTACCCAATTTCGATTAACTTGTCCGCAGTTCAGGTTGAGCATAAATCACTGATACAAACTTTAAAGCAGTATATTGAAGAATATCAGATTGATACAAATCATTTGATTATCGAAATTACTGAAAGCACAGCCATGCATCATATTGACTCAAGTATCGAGATTTTCCAGAAAATCCGTAAGTTAGGTGTGAAACTCTCGATTGATGATTTTGGTACAGGCCACTCAAGTTTCTTATATTTGAAAGATTTGCCAGTCAATGAATTGAAGATCGATCGTGCTTTTATTAAAGATTTACATCGTGGTTCAAAAGATGAACTGATTTTAGCCAGCTTGATTCAGCTCACCCGAAATTTGGGTTTAACCATTACGGCTGAAGGCATTGAAACTGAAGAACAACTGGAAATTCTCAACCGTTTAGGCTGTCAGCAATTTCAGGGCTTTTTATTAGGAAAACCATTTCCTAAAGAAGTGTTAGAACACAAATTTGGCATATATACCAGTTAAGAAATGCCAAGGCAGTTAGATGGTTTATAGACTGACTTCATTTCTGCGGCTGGCTTTATATCGTTAAAAGTGAGTTGAACCAAGATTGGGTATCGTAGGGAATACATGAGATTGATAATGTGCGCCCTAGAATATTCATGAACCCATTTAAGGGCAGTTCAGCGAGTATTTAGCATTATCAATAAGCTGAATAAAAATGGTGGATGAGGTCTATTCATTTATAAGAATGAATCGTGTTTTCAATGATGCTATAAATCTTCTCAAACTCACTATCACTTAACCAAGCCGAATTAGAAATACTAAAACACCTTTGCGCAAAACTTTCTGCTTGCGGCAAAGATGTATTTAAATGAGCGAGATTAGGATATTGATGTATCGCTCGTACAAATAATTTGGTTACACCCAAGCCTTGCGTCCATAGCTTGGCTAAAATTGCATGTGCTAACTCAGGTCGATCTGCAAGTAATAAAATAAATGGAAAGTTAGAGCTACTTTCAGCTTGTTCTTCAAAAACTTGAAGGTGAGGTAATTCTTTGAATCTTTGAATTCTAGATCTTGCCTGATACTGTGCTTTATGCAAATGCTTAGGTAATCGGGATATCGCAGAAGCTGCAACCTGACTTCTCCATCGACCTAAGCGATGAACTGGAATATCATTTTGATCGAAATTATCTCCTACAGCCGTAATTTCATCATTATTTTTTAAAGCACGACGTAAATGATTTCCATAAATCAGGCTAAGTGTTGAAGGTCGATACAAAAAAGTATAACCGACTAACTCGATCATTCTTTTCAATTCCCAGTCTTTGAGCACAGGCAAATCTTGACATGCTGCATGTAATTTTTGCTGCAATTCTGGATGTTTGCTAAATAAGATTCCACCTTCTGCGCTGGTGAGTCCCTTACCGAAAGCAAGGCTAAAAAAGCCGATGTCTCCAAATAATCCAACACTTTGATGATGATACTGAGCGCCCATGGCTTGGGCTGCATCTTCAATCATATAAGTTTGATGTTGATCTGCGATGTGTTGAATACCTTCCAAATCACAGACTAAACCTGCTATATGGGTGGCAATAATTGCCAGTGTGTTTGCGTTTGTTTTTAATGCGAGTTCGTTCAGATCGTAATCAAAATGATCTTTTTTCAGATCACATAAAATAGGCGTTAAACCAAGCTTTTCTATGGCTAATGGCACTAATGGGCATGTCCAAGCAGGAATAATGACTTGGTTTTTTTTAGGATGCATCGATTGTAGCGTCTTTAACGCAACCATCAAGGCAACAGTTCCTGAGCAAGTCAGCGCTGGCGTCGGTATCTGTAAAAGGTTGGCGACTGAACTCGCCAAATCATATTTATGCCCAAAAGAAACAAGATCCCTAAATAAAATAGGCAGACCATTTGTAGGAGGGATCTCTGTGCTCATAATTTAAGAATGGATGTTATACGGGACGTTTTCTACATCTGCTTTAGATTCATCTCTAGCTAAAAAGAAGACACCAGAAATGATAAATAAAGCGCCGATGATTTTAATTAAAGTGAGAGGTTCATTAAAGAGCCAGATTGAAAGTATAGTGACGCTAATCAATTCGAGGTGTGAAGCTGCAAAGGCAGGGCCGACTGGTGCATATTTTAATAGTGTCATCCAGGTAAAAAATGCCCCGATATAGCCGACAAATGCACCATAAATCCATGGATGGGAAAACACTCGAATCAGCCAAGGAAGGTCAAATGAAAGCGGCATGGCATGCACAGATGCAAATTTGAAACTGATCTGTGCCAGAGTATCAAACATCATGAGCACTAAAAAGCCAATAATATAAAAAGATTTCATGCGCCTAACCCTACAATAGTGACGCCAATCGAGATTAGAACCACACCTATTAATCTATTTCTGGATAATTTTTCTTTAAAAAATAGTCGTCCGGCCAGCATAATCACCACAATATTGATGCTACCTAGCATGATGCCATCAGATAATGGCACAAGAGATAAAAAGGCAAGCCAAGCAATAAACTCAAAAACGTAACAAAAAATTCCAATCCAAAGCCATGGTCGCTGGAGCATGGCTTTCCAGTGTTGCATACCCGCGTGCTCTGAGCTTTCTGAAGCAGCTGCTTTAAAAGCAAGCTGCCCAACGGTATCAATTAAAATAGTGATAATCCATGCGCCAATAACCAGTGGACTCATGCAATATTCTCTAATTCATGATCCAGTTGTGATGACTGGACAGATGCTTTAGGGGGGCTCTTGATGAATTGACTATCAATATTTCGTATAAATTTTAATGATTCTTCAATCACCTGTTTGCGATCATTATCAATCGTAATCATGTGGTAACTATTTTTAAGCCAGATGACTTGTTTTAATCCCGATACATGATTATAAACAATCTGACTATTGCGACGATGTGAAATATCATCATTATAGGCGTGTAGGCAAAGAGAGGGAGCTGTAATTTTACGCAAGTTTTTTCTGACATTGCGTGATAAGCGCTGCAATTGATATAAAGAATGCCAGGGATTACCAGGTAATCCAGCTTCACTACTATCACCACTATTCATTGCGTTTACAATGCGAGCGCGTAGAGACTCGTTACAAATACCGTAAGGTTCAGCTTCATCAAATGTATTATGGCGACCGATGTTTAAATGATAAACAATTGGTAGTGCAATTGGTGCAGCAATTTTTGACCAAAGCGGAATACTCCAGCCATCATACTGAAATGTGGGGCTATAACAAATCACGCCATTCAAAGGATGTTCAGAGGCATATTTTAAAGCCAGTAGTGCACCCATAGATAAGCCGCTGACATAAATTTGGTCAACGTGCTGTTTAAGTTTTTCTGCACCATCACATGCGCTGGCATACCAGTCTTCCCAACGGGTTTGAACCAGATCTTCGATATCACCACAGTGACCTGCCAGTTGAACACCGTAAACGCTGTAACCTGCCTGATGAAATGAACGGGCAATCCCACGCATTTCATTGGGTGTGCCTGTTAAACCATGAATCAGTAAAATACCAGTACGATTACCAGAAAGAAAAAATGAATTATCTGAAATCATACTGTCACCACAGCTAAACGACCATGCTTTTCATCGTTATGAATCAGTTGCACCAATTGCTCCTGAATTTCAATAAACGATTTAAATGCAGTATGTTCAATACTTTTTCCAATACAATGATTGATCAGGGATTTTTTTGCAAAAACATAATCTGCTGTTTCCGCAAGGCAAAAGTCTGAACGACCATCACCAATCAAAATGATCTGTTCCTTAAAATGTTGTTCGGCCACTTTACATTTACACGTTCCACTTTGACTGATACAGCGTGGATTTGTATTTGGAAATTCAAGTTTCCAGTTGCGCTCGCTTACTTGAACCAAGTGATTTGCAATAATAGGTAAATGTGCAAGATCATACTTTTTTAAAATATATTTAATCACGACATCCATGCCATCACTCACAATGGTTAATGGAATCTTGTGTGCGGTTGTCATGTGTACAAAATCAATAAACCCTGTATCGATTTCAATACTATCTAGGCATTGATAGAGTTCATTTTTAGACATGTCGAGTAATTCAATCTGACGCTGCATACAGATCTTAGAGCCAATCTTCCCTTGTTCCCACTCTTGTTCTATTTCTACCCAGCCAGGTTTTGCAAAAGTTTCTAATAATTGGTCTGTTGTATCATTTAAACTAATCGTCCCGTCAAAATCACATAAAATATGCCATTGAGCCGAAGAAGGGAGATTGTGACGGATAAGGAACATATATGCCTCACAGCGTTTAATTATTTTTTTCTTCAGCACATTGAAGAAAATTTGATTTGCAACATATCGCTTAAACCTTAAATATTCCTTATATCTCAGACCAAAGCCTAAAAAGTCTAGGGGGTATTTATACTTAATAATGAATGTGCTAGAGGCTAAATATATGAAAAATTAGTATATATTGTGGAATTATGCCAAATAATGAAATATATGGAATATTTGAATTAATTTTTTACTTTTGTATCTGATTTGTGTCAAATGATTGATAAAAAGAATAATAGATATATTTTGAGCATCAATCAAAATTTGGTCTAATTTTATGATTAATTTATTTGTTAGAAATAATAAGATATATTTTTTTATCTTAATAGGACTAAATTTTTGGTGTAATTATAGCTATGCAGAAGAGCCTACTACCCTGAGTGTAGGGTTGAATACTTCTCTGGATTTTCAAGCCTATAAGGGAAAAACCGCTTGGATGAGTGTTTTACCTACCGCTTTCTATGACAATAAAAAAATTTATATTGAAGGTGACGAGCTCGGGGTCTATCTCTTAAATAATGAGCAGAATCAATTTAGATTAAACGCCTATTATGATGGCAGTTATTTTAGCCCTTCTGGAAAATTAAATGCTTTAAGAACAAGAAAATGGTCTGTCATGTCTGGTGCAAGTTATATGCGAATTACGCCATTTGGCGGATTTAAAGCACAAATAGGTACAGATATTTTATCTCGAAGCAAAGGAACCGTAGCGACACTTTCTTATTTAGCTGAATTGAATACTGGGAAATGGTCTTTTTATCCAGAGTTTGGTTATCAGTGGAGTAACAGTCAATATAATGATTATTACTATGGTGTGACTGCATCTGAAGCACGTAACAGTGGGGTAACTGAATATCATCCTAAGGATAGTCTTCAGCCCTATATGGATTTGAACTTTAATTACAATTTAAATAAAAAATGGAATGTTTTTGGTGGGGTGAATATAAATTATTTATCAAATCAACAATATAGAAGTCCTATCGTTAAAAACCGTATAGATTTTTCGCCTTCTTTAGGGATAGTTTTTAAATTTTAAGCTTCAATTCAGAAAACTGCTTTTAAATTTTATGCCGTGGAAATGAACAAATGTGCTTCTATTTCGGTTGAAAAGACCAGTGGAATGCATCGAATAATTGAACAGTAAACATACGGTATAACTACCCAAAAGGATAGGTCTCATGACAATTAATGAAGCTCAACTATTAGCAGATGAGGCAAAATATTGCTCTCATGGAGATACTGTTCATTATGTAAATCCCCCAAAGATTTTTACAGATTGTCAGGGTAGTTATGTGTTTGATGATCATGGGACACCATACCTTGATCTACAAATGTGGTATTCAGCAGTTAATTTTGGTTATAAAAACCCACGCCTAGATCAAGCATTAATTAATCAAATTAACACATTGCCACAAATTGCAAGCCAATATTTGCACCCGACAAAAATTGAACTCAGTAAAGTGCTTGCTGAAGACATCTTGAAAAAAACAGGGGTGCAGGGCCGTATCCATTATAACGTTGGTGGTTCTCAATCCATTGAAGATTCTCTTAAGCTAGTCCGTAATTTCTGCAAAGGCAAAAGCAGAATGTTTGCCTTTGAAGGTGGTTATCATGGACGTACATTAGGTGCGTCATCAATTACTTCTAGCTATCGTTATCGCCGTCGTTATGGTCACTTTGGTGAACGTGCTCAATTCATTCCTTTCCCATACCCGTTCCGCCGTCCAAAAGGCATGACCCCAGAAGAATATGCAGTCAAACTTGTTGCAGAATTCCGCCGATTATTTGAAAACGAATATCATGGTGTTTGGGATCCGAAAGTTCGTGAAAGTGAATTTGCGGCGTTCTATATCGAAACTATTCAGGGGACTGGTGGTTATGTCATTCCACCAATGAATTTCTATCCAGAACTGAAAAAAGTGCTGGACGATCATGGCATTTTACTTGTGGTTGATGAAATTCAGATGGGCTTCTACCGTACTGGTAAACTATGGTCATTTGAACATTTTGATATCACGCCTGATGTCGTTGTCTTTGGTAAAGCACTGACAAATGGTTTAAATCCATTGGCTGGTGTTTGGGCAAAAGAAGAAATGATCAACCCTGTCACTTTCCCAGTAGGCTCTACACACTCAACATTTGCTTCAAACCCGCTAGGTACAGCGGTTGGTCTTGAAGTCATGAAAATGCTTGCTGAAAAAGACTATGAAAAACAGATCATGGAAAGTGGTGCTTACTTCCTCGAAGGTTTGAAAGATCTTCAAACACGCCACTGTGAAATTGGTGATGTTGATGGTTTAGGCTTGGCGCTTCGTGCTGAAATTTGTCAGACTGATGGCTTTACTCCAAATAAAGAGTTGCTTGATAAAATGGTTGATATCGGCTTATCTGGTACGCTTGAGTATGAAGGCAAGCAATGTGGTCTAGTGCTGGATGTTGGCGGATACTATAAAAACGTTATTACATTTGCACCAAACCTTGAAATTTCTAGAGCTGAAATTGATCAGGCAATGGTATTGCTAGAGCAATTATTAGTTCGTGCAAAAAAAGAGCTTTAATCTAAAAAAGTTTAGCTAGGCAGTATACATAATCTATTTTATGCATGCTGCCGAACATATTTTTGAGATTAAAAAAGAATAGTTGAATAATCATTTGACTATTCTTTTTAATATTATAAATATACTTCATAAATCTTATGGTTATAGTGAATTTAAGTATATTTGGGAACTGATATTTTTTACACTTATTGGGTTGAAATGAATAAGTTAAAAATCATATCAACTTTTGGTTAAAACGTATTGAATAAATATGAGTGTAGAAATTAATCTTAATCAATTAGAGCCACAATCTTTAATTGATGCCTTTTTAAAATATCCACCAGAAACTTTTGAGGTACGAAGCTCAAAAGAGGGTTTGCCATATTTTACGACGCAGTTTAATTTATTAACTACATTAGATATACCTGTTCGACAAAAAATTGAATCTATATTTGGATATAAATTTTGGGGGAAGTTACTTTATCTCTCCACGTGTTTCATCGGGACAACAGTCACAGAGTACACAGTTTTACCGCAAAATTATCAGATTGATGAAATTGTAGAAAATCTGAAAAAAAAATCAAAAAATAATACATTAACTATTATTAAAGATTTGCCATTAAATTCGCCATTATTAACAGATTTCGAAAATCAATACAGTCAAAAATTAATCAGTGCTGCTGAGAAATCAGGTTTTCTATCTTTAGAAGGCCAAGCTTTGGCTTATGTTGCAATTGATTTTCAAGATCGTGAAGATTATTTATCTCGATTTTCTAAAAGTCGGCGAAAAAATTTAAAAAGAAAACTAAAAAGTCTGGATGAGCTAAGATTAGAAGTTGTAGATACAGGGTCTGATATTTTTAAAAAACACGATTTCCGTACGCATTTATATCAACTTTATTTGGCTGTTTATCATCAGAGTGAAATTCATTTTGATTTGTTGCGTTCAGAGTTTTTCGATGAAATTTTACAAGACACGAACAGTGGCGGAAAAGTTTTTCTCTATTGGAAAGATGATATTTTAGTGGGTTATAATATTTGTTATGAATATAAAAATAATCTCATTGATAAATATATTGGTCTAAATTATGCATTAGCGACCGATTATAATTTGTATTTTATTAGCTGGTTTGTCAATTTGGACTATGCGAAGAAACATAATTTAAAATTCTATATCGCGGGTTGGACTGATCCAGAAGTGAAATCAAAACTTGGGGCAAGTTTTACCTTTACGCGGCACTTGGTCTGGATTCGTCAACCTGTACTCCGTTTTATTTTAAGAAAGATGCGCCATTTATTTGAGTCGGATACGCATTGGTATGAGCAATCCCAGGAGTCAAAATCATGAACAATCAGCATATGCGGCAGTCCATTGTTCTCAATTTTGATGATTCGACAGGGATTCCTGAAAATGCATTTAATCTCAATCTGAATTCTTGGCAAGAGATGATTCGCTTTGGTTGTAAGTGGAATCAGTTTCATCAGCTCTCTAGTTATTTAACCGATCAGTTACCTCAAAATACAACGTTGGGTTGCACATTAATAGGGAGTGGGGACTATCATCACATCACTCAATATTTGCTCAATAGATTCAAAGATGCTGAACCCTTTCATTTAATTGTTTGTGATAATCATCCAGATAATATGCGTTACCCATTTGGGATTCATTGCGGATCTTGGGTGTATTGGGCGAGTTTATTACCGCAGATTGCACGTATCGATGTGATTGGTATCGGTTCAAACGATATTGGTTGGAAACATGCTTGGGAAAATCATTGGTCACCACTTCGCCATGGGAAGCTGCATTATTGGAGTATTCAACAAAACGCCAGTTGGACTCGATGGATTGGAGCCTCAGGCGCCTGGTTTAATTTCCAAAACCCAGATGATTTAATGCAAGAATTTTTATCACAAATATCATCGTTAAATTTAAAAACCTATCTCTCTATTGATAAAGATGTTTTATCAAAAGATGTGGTAATGACCAATTGGGATCAAGGGTTTTTCCTAGAGCATCATTTAAAAGATTTAATTACACAGCTTAAAGGAAAGCTCATTGGGGCAGATATTACAGGTGATATTTCAGAATATCGTTATCAAAGTTTTTTTAAGCGCTTTTTAAGTGCATCTGATGGTCAGAGTGAAGAATTATTAGAAGAAAATATTAAATTGTTTCAAATTAATCAAAAGAAATTAAATAAAGCTTTAATTGAAATGATTAATCAAAGTTGGGTGAATGATTGATTTTGTTAAAATATAAATTGGAGTAAATAACTCGATATCAGAAATATGAAGGATATTTAATTTTACTTATTTAATTTACTTATTGAACTATAAAATATATAAAAACATTGATATTGATAGAATTTGTCAAGTCTTTAGCTATTAGGAAAATAAGAATATAATCTCGAATAATCCAATTTGGATAGTAAGAGTATGTCAAATAAAAAAATAAGTAGCCTTGCACTGGCTGCTCTAGGGGTCGTGTATGGAGACATTGGTACTAGCCCACTCTACTCATTTAAAGAAGCCTTTTTACATGGTCTTGCTTTAAATGAACTAAATATATTATCGGTTTTATCGGCATTCATTTGGTCGGTTCTTCTGATTGTTACTGTTAAATATATTAGTGTGGTAATGCAATATAATAATAATGGTGAGGGGGGCGTTTTATCACTATTAGCATTAGTTCTGAAAAAAATAAAACCTGGTTCTAAACAAGCTCGTGTGGTTTTATTACTTGGGTTGTTTGCGGCAGGGTTATTTTATGCGGATGCTTTTATTACACCTGCAATCTCTGTGCTTTCAGCAATCGAAGGGACAGAGCTGATTACCATACAGTTCAAATCATGGATTATTCCAATCACCATTAGCGTATTGATTATGCTTTTTTTGTTTCAACGTTATGGAACTCAAAAGATTGGAGGATTATTATTTGGGCCAATCATGATTATCTGGTTTTTAACGCTTGGTATATTGGGTTTAAAAGAAATATTTATAAACCCCGCTGTACTATATGCGTTTAATCCATTTTATGCGGTACAGTTCTTTTTTAATCAACCCAAAGAAGGCATATTTTTACTATCAGCAGTATTTTTAGCATTAACTGGTGGTGAAGCTCTATATGCCGATATGGGGCATTTTGGTGCACGTGCGATTCGTGTCGCATGGTATGGTTTAGTTTGGCCAAGTTTAACTTTGAACTATTTGGGGCAAGGCGCTTTATTAATGCATGAACCTACTGCAATTAATAATCCATTTTTCCTGCTTATGCCTTCATCAGGTTTAATCTTTTTAGTTATTCTTGCAACTTTTGCAACGGTTATCGCATCGCAAGCGACTATCTCGGGAACATTTTCACTGACATTAGAGGCATCTCGCTTAAGCCTTTTACCTCGAATTAATTTTTTACACACATCGGATCAAGAAAAAGGCCAGGTTTATATTCCCTTTATTAACTGGTTAATGTTGCTTGGGGTTCTATTTCTTGTTGTTACATTTAAATCATCAGGGGCATTGGCATCAGCCTACGGTCTTGCTGTATCAGGAACGATGTTAATTACAACGATTCTATTGATTTATATGCAACTCCTATATAGAGCATCTTATTTTAAATTATGTTTACTCGGGCTGTTCTTGATTATTGAAATTGGTTTTGTTATTTCAAACTTGACCAAAATTGCAACAGGCGCTTGGTTGCCAATTTTAATTGGATGCGTAGTATTTTCGATTCTCTTTATTTGGCAAAAAGGAATGCATTATTTAAAAGAAGAGCGTCGGAACCAAAGTTTGAATTTGGATATATTGCCGAATATATTAAATCAGGGAATTCATAAAGTTAGTGGAACTGCTATTTATTTAACTTCGGATAAAGATCTGATTCCAAATGCTTTACTACATAATTTAAAGCATTATCAGGTTATTCATGAATATAATATTTCTTTAACTGTTGAAACCTTGAATTCTCCTTATGTTGCTCAAGAAGATAAAGTGAAAGTGAATGAAATATTTGATAATTTCTATCAAGTCACAGTTTATTTTGGCTTTAGGGAATATCCTTATTTAGTTCCATTGATTGAAGGGTTAAAGTTACATGATTGGAAGTTTGATTTAATGTCAACAACTTTTTTTGTTTCAGATACCATTATTATTAATAATGGAAACTTTTTAAATCATGTCGAATTTAATGTATTTAATATATTGTTTAGACAGGCGGGTGAAATTCATCAATATTTTGGATTGCCACCGAATAGGACAGTTCAATTAGGAACACAGGTTGCTTTGTAAGATTAAATAATTTTATTCACGATCAGTGTTTAAGAGATCAATAAGAGAGGTGCTTCAAATATTGGAGCGCCTTTTTTATTGAGTAAGGCTTCTTTCATTAACCTATGTTTATAGAACAATAAAATAGTATCAATCATGATGAAAGGCATTTAATCAATGTAGCCATTTGCTTGGTTTAAAGCTTTTCGGGTTCAATTCAGCTTAAGTTGACGTGATCGACAATGATGACGGTTCTCGTATTTTAGGTGATCTGCTGATTTTAATTCTATCGGCGACAAAATTTACATCTATTTAATTTTTAGATTATTTTGAAATGCTTAGACGAGTGAATACCGCCAAACAAGCAATATGTTTTCAAAATTTAATTCAATATGAACAGTTTAGGCAAATCAACAATCAATCAACAGAAATTCTTAAATCTGCTACAATGGCGCCAATTTTGAATCCTTATATTTTCTGTTTTGTACTCATGTTTAAATAGGTACAAAACTGCGTACATATTGAAGATTGCTCTCATGTTTAAAGATGAATTGGTGGCTCAGGTCGCCCAACGCCGTACATTTGCTATCATTTCCCACCCCGATGCGGGTAAAACCACGATGACAGAAAAATTGCTGTTATGGGGGAAAGCCATTCAGGTTGCAGGAATGGTGAAAAGCCGTAAGTCCGACCGTGCAGCAACTTCTGACTGGATGGAAATGGAAAAAGAACGTGGGATTTCCATTACCACCTCCGTGATGCAGTTTCCTTATAAAAATCATGTGATTAACTTGCTTGACACCCCAGGGCATGAAGACTTCTCAGAAGATACTTACCGTACCTTGACGGCGGTTGACTCTGCGTTGATGGTGATTGATGGTGCAAAAGGGGTCGAAGATCGAACCATCAAATTGATGGAAGTCTGTCGTATGCGTGATACGCCGATTATTTCTTTCGTCAACAAAATGGACCGCGAAATTCGCGAACCTTTAGAGTTGCTTGATGAAATTGAAAACGTGCTGAAAATTCAATGTGTGCCGATTACTTGGCCATTAGGGATGGGGCGCGATTTCGCAGGTGTATACAACTTATTAGAAAATAAACTTTACGTATATAAAGCCGGTTTTGGCTCAACCATTACCGATATTGAAGTCCGTGATGGTTATGATTATCCTGATATTCGTGAAAAAGTAGGTGAGTTGGCATTTGCTGCATTTGAGGAATCACTCGAATTGGTGCAAATGGCAAATGAACCGCTAGATCGTGAACTGTTCTTACAAGGCAAACAAACACCTGTCCTGTTTGGTACAGCGTTGGGTAACTTTGCAGTGGATCATGTCTTGGATGCGTTTATTCAGTGGGCACCAGAACCAAAAGCACACCCAACGCAAGAACGTCCTGTTGAAGCAAGCGAAGAGGGTTTCTCTGGGTTTGTCTTTAAAATTCAAGCCAATATGGACCCGAAACACCGTGACCGTATTGCTTTTATGCGTATTTGCTCAGGAAAATACGAAAAAGGCTTAAAAATGAACCATGTTCGCCTTGGTAAAGAGGTACGTATTTCAGATGCCTTAACCTTCTTGGCAGGTGAACGTGAGCATTTAGAAGAAGCGTGGCCAGGTGACATTATTGGTTTACATAACCATGGTACGATTCAGATTGGCGATACTTTTACCAGTGGTGAAAACCTACATTTCACGGGGATCCCACACTTTGCCCCAGAAATGTTCCGCCGTGTACGTTTGAGAGATCCGTTGAAGTCGAAACAGCTGCAAAAAGGTCTCAAAGAGTTGTCTGAAGAGGGCGCAACACAAGTGTTTATGCCACAAAACAGCAATGACCTGATTGTGGGCGCGGTCGGTGTACTTCAGTTTGACGTGGTTGCTTACCGCCTGAAAGAAGAATACAAAGTGGACTGTATTTATGAGCCAGTCAACATCAACACGGTACGTTGGGTCGCTTGTGATGATGAAAAGAAATTCAATGAATTTAAGAAAAAAGCGCATGACCAATTGTCTGTCGATGGCGGTGGGCATTTAACTTATCTTGCACCGAGCCGTGTGAATTTACAGATCATGCAAGAGCGCTATCCTGATATTCAGTTCCGTAATACTCGCGAACACTAAGTTGAGTAATATTAAAAACAGCTTCTTTTGAGAGGCTGTTTTTCCAAAATGGATCAATGGACTAAATACATGAAACAACAGCAAACACTCATCATGGCAATCTTGTCGAGCGTATTGTTACTGAGTGCATGTCATAAAGAACCTGGCAAACAACAAGAACAAGCAGCCAGCAGCACACAAAATAGTAATCCCGATGTGTTGCCTTATCTCGATATTCAGACCAAACGCGCTGAATATGCATTGCCATTTTGTGAAAAGAAAAACTGCATTGATATCGATATTCAAAGTTTAGTCACTAAAGATACGTGGCTTAATCATTGGATTACGACAAATCAGAGTAAAGTGGTACAAGCCCAGATTGACCTAAAACAAAACTTGAGCTTGCAACAGGCGATTAACGCTTATGTGAAAAAGTCAGATATCTGGCAACATGAATTTTCAGCCAATCAGCCATATCGGTTACATATACAGACCCGTGTGGCTTCCCAGCGTAACCAGTATGTTTTGCTCCAGATGCAGGTGAGCAGTCGGCAGGCAGATGTCGAAATTAAAGAACGCCAATACTTCTTTGTTGCTGACCGTAAACTGCAAAAAGACCTGAGTATTTTGGATGTGATTGAGCCTAAGCAGCAGGTGGCATTTGATGGGATTGTTCAAAGTGCCTATCAGCAATGGCTGAAAAAGCAGCCCAAGAATGTACAGCTCGCTGCGCCCAAAAAATTGCACTGGGGACAAGCTGACTGGTTTTTCGATGGTGAAGGCGTCGGGTTACATTACCGTGCCAATGAAATTGTGAAAGATGCCAAGCAATTGGAAATTTTCCTGAACAAGTCGCAAACCCAGCAAATGCTCAAAGCTGATGTTTTTCACAAAATGTTTTAAAAAACAATACAACACTGTGAACGAAATGGCGTTATTTTAATTAAAAGCATGACAATAAAGGCGGCATTGATGTTGCATAAAAATCTCTCGATCCTATTCTCTGTATCGGTGCTTAGTGCGAGTTTATGCTTGAGTGCCTGTCAGAAACAAAATGATGATGCCGAGCAGTCTATCTCGACTCCGAAAGTGGCTCAGGTGAAACCCAAACCTGCACCATTTGAGTTTACTGCCAATTTAGACAATATCCCTGTACAGCTTCCTGCCTGTGAAGGCAACAATTGCCCTGAGTTTCAAGTGCAGCGTTTAAAAACCAATTATGCCTTTATTGATCAACAGGTGGATGCGGCAATTATTGCGACCTTACGCGATACTCTGGATTTAAGCATGGTTAATCCAGCAGCTTCGGAACTTGTGGCATCAGAACCTCAAACGACTGATCTGCATCAGCAAGTGCAACAATATGCCAAAGCTTTTTTAGCACTGGATCAGGAACTGAAAAAGATCAATGCCAATCCGCAAATCAGTTTTCATGTTCAGCCCAAAATTTTGCGCAAACAGGATCATTTGGTTACGGTACAGCTCAATTCGGATAGTTTCTTGGGTGGGGCGCATGGTGCTGCCGCACAGCAATATTTAATGTTTGATTTGAAACATCAGCAGCAGCTTCATTTGAATGACATTTTATTGCCAGATCGTAGAAATGCTTTGTTAAAACAGTTGCATCAGCAGTTTGCACAGTGGGTCGAGGCGCAAAAACTGGCAGACAATGTTCAAGAATATGAAGATGCTTGGCCATTTAAACTCACGAATAATTTTTATCTCAGCTCGCAAGGTTTGGTGCTGCAATATGCAGAATATGAAATTGGACCTTATGTGGTCGGGATGCCAAGTTTTACTATTCCATACGCACAGTTAAAAGGGATTCTTAAACCTGAATATTTACCAAAACCAGAGATAACGCAGACCAAAACTGCCAGCAAAGTTCAGCATTCAACATGAGTTTGGCTTTATTTGATACCCATACCCATTTCGATGTTCCCGAGTTCGATCCAGATCGGGAAATCTTGGCACTGGCTGCGAAAAAGGTTGGGGTGAAGGCTTTGGTGTTGATTGGATTTGTCGCATCACGGTTTGATGATTTATTGGCGACATATCAACAACTTCAGCAGTGGAGTCATGTGCCGAAAAGTTATCTGGCACCTGGGTTACATCCATTTTATATCGAAGAACATCAGCCAGAACATTTACAGCATTTAGAGCATATGCTGAGACAGCAAACTTGTGCGGCAGTGGGAGAAATCGGTTTAGATACCTTTTTAAAACAACATAAACAGCCTGAATTATTAGAAAAACAAAAACAGTATTTTACGGCGCAACTGGAACTGGCACAGCAGTTTGACTTACCTGTGTTATTGCATATTCGTAAAAGTCATGCCGATGTTCTGGCACTGTTAAAAAAACAGCGCTTTCGGCAAGGTGGGATTGCCCATGCTTTTAGTGGCGGCATTGAAGAAGCCAAAGCTTTTATTCAGATGGGTTTTAAGCTGGGTGTTACAGGGCAGATTACCAACCCGAATGCCAAAAAACTGCATCAGGTGGTGCAGGCTGTGGGTGCTGAACATCTGGTTTTAGAAACCGACTGTCCTGATATGACGCCACTTTGTTGTCAGGTCTTAAGCGAGCAGCGCACACGCAATACGCCTGTGAATTTACCTTTTGTACTCGAAGGTCTGGCACAGAGCTTGAATCTGCCTGTTGAGCCTTTAGCTGAAAAGCTTTGGCAAAATACCTTAGATGTTTTGCCGCTTGCAAAGACCAACATGCTCTAACCAAAACAGAACACTTCTCCAGTTAAATCGGCATAAAGTAAAGAAGAAAGGACGCCTAAAAATAAAATGCCGAATCGGAGGATTCCCGTATGGCTCATGCTAAATCTAAATACAGTCACATTAACAGTTTTCATGCATTACAAACCTTGCAGGTGGGTACGCAGAGTTATCAGTACTTTAGTTTACCCAAAGCCGCGGAACGGCTTGGTGATTTAAGCAAACTGCCAAAATCATTGAAAGTATTACTGGAAAACCTCCTGAGATTTGAAGATAACCATACGGTTACCAGTGCTCATATTCATGCGATTGTGGATTGGTTAAAACAAAAAACCAGTGAACAGGAAATTCAGTACCGCCCTGCACGGGTATTGATGCAGGATTTTACGGGTGTACCCGCGGTGGTCGATTTGGCTGCAATGCGTGCAGCAGTTGCCAAAGCAGGTCAGAACCCTGACAAGATTAATCCGCTGTCACCCGTGGATCTGGTGATTGATCACTCGGTGATGGTTGATCATTTTGCCAGTAGTCATGCTTTTCATGACAATGTTGAAATCGAAATGCAGCGCAACGCCGAACGTTACCAGTTCTTACGTTGGGGGCAGTCGGCATTTAATAATTTTAGTGTGGTGCCGCCAGGCACAGGGATTTGCCATCAGGTCAATCTGGAATATTTGGCACAAGCGGTTTGGACAGCCGAAGATGACGGGCAAACTTTTGCCTTCCCTGATACCTTGGTGGGGACAGACTCGCATACCACCATGATCAACGGCTTAGGTGTGCTTGGTTGGGGTGTCGGTGGAATTGAAGCCGAAGCCGCCATGCTCGGACAACCGATTTCGATGCTGATTCCCGAAGTGATTGGTTTTAAACTCACAGGAAAATTACCTGAAGGGATTACTGCCACGGATCTGGTGCTGACCATTACCCAGATGCTGCGTAAAAAAGGTGTGGTGGGTAAGTTTGTAGAATTTTATGGTGATGGCTTGGCAGCTTTGCCATTGGCTGACCGTGCGACAATTGCCAATATGGCACCTGAATATGGCGCAACCTGTGGCTTTTTCCCGATTGATGAAGTGACCTTGGAATATCTACGTCTAACTGGTCGCCAGCCTGAACGGATTGCACTGGTTGAAGCCTATAGTCAGGCACAGGGTTTATGGCGTTACGCAGGTGATGAACCTGAATTTACTGACAGTTTAAGTCTGGATATGTCCAGTGTTGAAGCCTGTTTGGCAGGGCCGAAACGTCCGCAAGATCGAGTGCTACTGTCGAATGTTGCTAAAACTTTTGATGAAGTCTTAGAACTTAGTATGAAGCCCGCCAAACAGGATAAAGAAAAACTTGAAAATGAAGGTGGTGGTACAGCAGTGGCTGCACAAACCGCCAGTGTGCAAAATGATGCACCAAGCTGTACGCTCAATGGTGAACACTTTGAGCTCAAACATGGTGATGTGGTCATTTCGGCAATTACTTCATGTACCAACACCTCCAACCCAAGCGTTATGTTGGCAGCGGGTTTGCTGGCGAAAAAAGCCATCGAAAAAGGCTTACAGCGTAAACCGTGGGTGAAAAGTTCTTTAGCACCTGGTTCTAAAGTGGTGACAGACTACCTTGATGCCGCAGGATTGACCCCGTATCTCAATCAGCTAGGTTATCAGTTAGTCGGTTATGGTTGTACCACCTGTATTGGTAATTCTGGACCTTTACCTGAAGTGATTGAAGAAGCGATTCAATGTCATGATCTGAATGTAGCATCGGTACTTTCAGGTAACCGTAACTTCGAAGGTCGGGTGCATCCACTGGTCAAAACCAACTGGCTGGCATCGCCACCGTTGGTGATTGCTTTTGGTTTGGCAGGTACGATTCGTATCGATTTAACCAAAGAACCATTGGCGACCAACGATCAGGGGGAAGCAATTTACCTCAAAGATATTTGGCCGACTACAGAGGAAATTACCACGGCATTACGGCAAGTCAATACCGCCATGTTCCACCGCGAATACGCACAGGTGTTTGAGGGAGATGCCAGTTGGAAAGCGATTCAGATTCCTGAAAGCCAAACCTATGCGTGGGATGATAGTTCGACGTATATTCAGCATCCACCATTTTTTGCAGACATTGATCAGCCTCCTGTACCAATTGACAATATTGTCGATGCCCGAATTTTGGCGGTGCTGGGCGACTCGGTCACCACAGACCACATTTCACCTGCGGGCAATATCAAAAAAGACAGCCCTGCGGGACGTTACTTGCAAGCTCATGGGGTTGAGCCGAAAGACTTTAACTCCTATGGTTCACGCCGTGGCAATCATGAAGTGATGATGCGCGGCACATTTGCCAATATCCGCATTAAAAACGAAATGCTAGGGGGGGAAGAGGGCGGCAACACCATTCATATCCCGAGCGCGGAGAAACTTGCAATTTATGATGCGGCAATGCGCTATCAGCAAGAACATACACCACTGCTGATTATTGCAGGTAAAGAATATGGGACAGGTTCATCGCGTGACTGGGCTGCCAAAGGAACGAATTTACTTGGCGTAAAAGCCGTGATTGCGGAAAGTTTTGAACGGATTCACCGCTCCAATCTGGTAGGCATGGGCGTGTTACCGCTACAGTTTGTTGATGGACAAACCCGCCAAAGCCTGAATTTAAGAGGACAAGAGATTATTTCAATTTCAGGGCTTTCTGATCATTTACAGCCACATCAAAGCTTACAGGTCCATGTCAAACGTGTTGATGGTTCGCGTGATCAGTTTGAAGTATTGTGCCGAATCGATACGCTGAATGAAGTGGAATATTTTAAAGCAGGCGGGATCTTGCATTATGTGTTGCGTCATCTGATCGCGTCCTAATGTTGGACTTCTTTCAGCAAAATTTACAACCTCTTTATTTTTCTCCTGGTAAGGAGGAACACAAAGGATTGATGAAAGAAGCCTATTGATGTTCTAGAGAAAAAGCGCCAAGACATTCTCGGCGCTTTTTTCATTCCCTCTAGGTTGCAAAAAGCAGTAAAATAGCCGCCCTGTCTTTTAATTCCTGAAATGTTAGTGCTATGACCGATCTTGCTCATGATGAATATGACCGCCGTTTTGCAGGTGTTGCCAAAATTTATGGTGAGCCGAATTTCAATCAGTTTGAACAAAGCCATGTCATGGTGATCGGGATTGGCGGTGTGGGCAGTTGGGCAGTGGAAGCCTTGGCACGTACAGGCATTGGACGTTTAACACTGGTCGATATGGACGTGATTGCATCATCCAATATTAACCGCCAGTTACCTGCTATCAGCTCGACACTGGGGCAGGACAAAGTTGCGGTGATGGCAGAGCGTTGCCGCCAGATTAATCCGCGTATGCAGGTCAACGTCATTGACGATTATCTTAGCCCTGAAAATGTTAAAGAACTTTTGATTGATGTGCCTGATGTGATTCTGGACTGTATTGATGATGTCAAAGCTAAACTTGCCTTGATGCTACATTGTCGTTTTAACAAGATTCCGTTGATTGTGTCAGGTGGTGCAGGGGGCAAACTCGACCCACTGAAAATCCGTGTGGCGGATTTGTCCAAAACAGAGCAAGACCCGATGCTGGCAAAACTGCGCGCCCAGTTGCGCAGTAAAGGCATTTGTAAAAAGCCCAAAGAGAAGTTTGGCATTACCTGTGTTTACTCGATCGATAATCCATTTTCCAGTGCTGATGTTTGCTCAAGCGCGGGCTTGCGCTGTGGCGGCTATGGGTCTGCGGTGGTAGTAACGTCAAGTTTTGCCATGATTGCGGTGGCTGAAGTGCTGAAAAAACTCGAAGCACTTCGTAAAAAATCAGTTTGATGTCCGATTGGTGCATACAGTCACCGTAGAGCTGTATGTATATTTTTTGATTACATTTAAACGCGTCTTTTTAAATGTATAGAGCAATATATTTACAAAAATGGAAACAAATGGTCAGCAGTATCAACATGCTCGATACTGTTGACCAAAATATTTAAAGCTGCGCTTCTCGTAAATAATCTTCAGTGCGTTTCATCGCTGCCTGAATGTTCTCAATCGCATGTTCAACATCAGTAAAGGTTTTGGCATTGCCGCCACTCAGTGCCTGACGCCATTTGCGTGCGCCTGGCAGGTTCTGGAACAAGCCTAAAATATGACGGGTAATAATCGACAAAGGCGCACCTTCGGCAAGACGTTGCTGAATGTAAGGCAACATCTGCTGCATGATCTCAAAACGGTCAGGCATCTCCAGATTCCACAGCTCGCCCAGTTCTGCCAGCAAATATGGATTGTGATAGGCTTCGCGTCCGATCATCACCCCATCAACATGTTCTAGATAGGCTTTGGTTTCAGCAACGGTTTTTATCCCGCCATTAATTTCAATAAACAGATGAGGACGATCTTGTTTTAAGCGGTAGACATCTTCATAGCGTAAAGGGGGAACTTCACGGTTTTCTTTGGGTGATAAGCCTTTGAGTAATGCAATACGGGCATGTACCACAAAATGCGTACAGCCTGTTTGAGCCACGGTATCAACAAAATGTAGCATTTCGTCATAAGACTGCATGTCATCAATCCCGATGCGGTGTTTGACATGTACAGGGATTTGCACGGCATGTTGCATGGCTGCAATACATTCTGCGACCAGTTCAGGTTCTGCCATGAGACATGCACCAATTTTATTATTTTGTACGCGGTCGCTTGGGCAGCCAACATTCAGGTTAATTTCATCATAACCCCAGTCTTGCGCCATTTTGCTACAGGTCGCAAGTTCTTTGGGATCTGAGCCACCCAGTTGCAGCACAATCGGGTGTTCTTGCTGATTGAAGTTTAAATGACGTGGCGCATCACCATGAATAATTGCACCCGTGGTCACCATTTCGGTATAAAGCACGACATTTGGGTTAAACAGGCGAGCAAAATATCGATAGTCTTTGGTTGTCCAATCCATCATCGGGGCGACACTGATTCGTGGAGATTTAGTGGTTTCAATGTTTTTGATATTAGTCATTAAAAATCATACCTTTAATCAATATTTCACAACCTGCGTGAATCTGTGTAAACCCATATTTAGGCGGGGTAATCGGTTTGCATTTACACCAAATTTTACACCATAATGGAAAAAATGGTTTTTGGTGTAAATTATGGGGTCAATTACAGCTAGGAAATGTGCTGATGGAGGTGTTACCTATCGTGCAGCAATTCGAATTAATCGAAAGGGCTTTCCTACTTATTCTGAAAGTAAAACATTTCATTCAAAAAAGTTGGCTGAAATCTGGCTTAAGAAGAGAGAAGTTGAAATTCAAGAAAACCCAGATATTTTGCTGGGTAAGGAACAGTTAATTGATCTGACCTTATCCGAAGCCATAGATAAATATTTGGATGAAGTCGGGAGCGAGTACGGAAGGACGAAACGCTATTCTCTGCTCTTAATCAAGAAGCTGCCAATCGCGCGCAATATTATCACAAAAATAAAATCAGTACATTTAGCTGAGCATGTTGCTTTAAGGAAGGGTGGTATTCCTCATCTTGGCTTAGAGCCGATTGCTACGAGCACTCAGCAACATGAGTTATTGCATATTCGAGGAGTCTTATCACATGCTGCTGTAATGTGGGAGATGGATATCGATCTGAACGGATTTGATAAGGCAACAGCTCAGTTAAGAAAAACTCGTCAGATTTCATCAAGTACCAAACGTGATCGACTGCCAACAAGAGATGAGCTAGTAGCTTTGACGAAGTATTTCTCTGAACGCTGGAAATCAAATAGATATGGGTCAAAGTACCCTATGCATTTAATTATGTGGTTTGCGATTTTTTCATGTAGACGAGAGGCGGAGTTAACTAGACTATTTTTGCATGATTATGATCAGTACCATTCAACATGGAAGGTACACGATCTTAAGAATCCAAATGGTTCAAAAGGTAATCATAAATTTTTTGATGTTTTGGAACCATGTGAAGTAATTATTAAACGGTTGATACATCTAGATATTCGAGAGCGGATGTTAAAGCTTGGGCATGATGGAAACTTGTTATTGCCCCTGAATCCAAGGAGTTTGGGTAAAGAATTTAGAGAAGCATGCCGAATGTTGGGAATTGAAGACCTACGTTTCCACGATTTGAGACATGAAGGTTGTACTCGATTAGCTGAACAGAGCTTTACTGTTCCTGAGATTCAAAAAGTTAGTTTGCATGACTCTTGGAGTAGCTTGCAGCGATATGTATCAATTAAAGCAAGAAGAAATGTTATACAGTTAGAGGAGGTGCTACGCCTCATTGATGAAACGTAGCAAAATCTTTGGAAGCTTCTGAATACTTTTTGTCTAAAACATCTGCTAAGTCTTTAACGTGCACCAGAAAAGGTGCGCGTTTACTTTGATCTATCTTAAACACAGAGAAAGGAAATTCTTGATTATTTGCCTTTCTCAATGCTTCGGCTTTACTCAGATGAGGATAATAGTCAGCAACTACTGCCATCAATTCAACAGCCATAGAGCGATATTTCATAAAGAGGTAATCAGCGGTGTTTAGCTGGAATATTCCCATGATTAAACTCGCATCGCATTAGTCAAATTTTGAATAAATGATTTGGAAAGTAGATTGCAGCTCATTCATTCTGTATAAAATGTCTGTACCTATTAGATAGCCTTTTAACCATTTCATCTGTTCCTTAAAGTCTTGGCTTTTTTTGTTAAAGCGGTTGATTCTAAAAAAACCGTTTAGGCATGACATTTCATGCTGAATGGCATAGCAGCTACTAGACTCAACTGTATGTTTTAGACTCTTAAAAAAATGAGAATCAGAGAACCCGTAAGGATCATCAATGAAATCCTTCTGAAGTATTACGATTAAACGTACTCTCATTCGTTGATTCAAGCATGGCTCTTTTTTTAAAAAGATTGCTAAGAACTTCTCTGGCTCAGATTCATGAATTAATGTTGATGACTTTTCAGCTATGAGTTTGATGAGATTATCAAATTGTAGTGAGTCATTTTGAATGGAACTACTTTCTAGAGTGAACTCTTGTAGCTCGAATCCAGACACATTTTTTATTATGTTTTTAAAACATTTATCAAAAGCTTGCTCATATGTTTTAAAAGATGCTTTCCAGTTTTCTTCACGTTCAAAGAAAACACGTGTTTGCATAGTAAGCTGCAATTCCTTGAGGAAAGACTCTATATTGCTCGAATTTTGATATACATATTTGCCCAAGGAAATTAAAGGGTGCATAGTTAATGGTGAAATATTTCCATTACTCCATACTCAGGGGCTGGAAGTCTTTGTGAGTGCCTTGCATGTCCTGATTTATATAGCGACCAAATTCAAAGGGCCATTTTCGGCAGACAGTTTTGCCCTGATGCAGGATCTGTTAAAAGCCTGTGATCTGGAACGGCAGGTTGATTTAAACCGTATGCTGCAACAATCTCGACCAGCATTTATTATCGTTGCACAGCAGTTGGCAAAAGGCTCATCACAACTGAGCGATATGCAGAAACGGCTGCTGTTTAAATGTGCAATCCAACTGATGTATATCAATCAGTATGGTTATTTGGACTTTCAAAGACAGACCGAGGATTTTTGCACCTTCCTCAATATTAGCTTCCCAGATGTGCAAAAGGCCATTGAAGAAGCTTTAACAGAGCAAACACAACAGACTGAGGAAACAGCACCCGATGAGGATGTTGAACCTCTGAACGATGAATTGCTTAAAGCCTGTCAACTCCTAGACCTCCAACCGCATCAGTTAAATTCCAGTAGCCTGCAAACAGCCTATCGACGCAAGATCGCTGAATTTCATCCCGATCAGTATCAAAGCCTACCTCAGGCTGTACGACAGCTGATTGAACAGCAAGCCCAGCAGTTAAATCAGGCACGTGATCTGTTACGTAGCTACCTACAGGCTGGATAAATCTCAATTCAAAAGATTTGACTTACATATTCTCATCATGTACCCGCAGCAGCTCCGTGCTGTTACGGGAAATATGATCTGGATTTGCCAATCGGCAAGTCTATACATGTTGAAGAATCAAGGAGAATCTAATGTCAAAACCGACTTGCCCACATTGTGGTAGCCAAAAAACACAAACACTTAGCTTACCCACCACAACGGTACTGCCTTCTGGTAACAACACACCACAAATCTTGCACACCATTGTCAGTTATGCCCTGATGGGTGCAGCCACTGCACAGAAATTTCGTGCCAACCGCCAACCGTGGGTACTACTCGCAGGAGTTGCCGTGGGGGGAGTGATGGGTTGTGTGGTGAGTTATCTGAATCAACAAAATAACAGCAATAACCAACATTCACTACATTACCACTGTCAGGAATGCCAGCAACAGTTTACAACTGCCTCAAGCAATGCCTCATTCAGCACCCTCTGGTCATAAGGAGTCATCGTATGGCACATCTACTTGAACAAATGGCCTATGTCGGTGAAACCCCTTGGCATGGTCTGGGCAATTCACTGACACCTCATCAACCGATTGAAGTCTGGGCACAGCAGGCAGGCATGGACTGGCGGATTGAATCCTCCAATGTCAGCTACATGGCTCAGAATGAGCGTGGACACAGCATCATTCTGCCCTATGAAGAACAACGGGTACTATATCGTTCTGATACCCATGCACCACTTTCCGTAGTCAGTCAGCGTTATCAGGAAGTCCAGCCCTTGGAGATTCTGGAGTTCTACCGTGACCTAACGGAACAAGCAGGCTTTGAACTGGAAACCGCAGGGGTACTCAAAGGCGGTAAGAAGTTCTGGGCACTGGCGAAGACTGGGCAAGGTGGTGGAAAAGAATGGTAAACGCCTGCCTGAAAAAGATGATCAATTTACCATTACCAGTCAAATCCACAGTAAAGAGGGTTGGGTTAAACATCCCCTTGATGAACAGCTGCGCGCCAAATCGCCCAATCAGAAACTCAGAAGTATTCCAGTCCGCATGCTGTTTGATGATCCAGAACTCAATCTACGGGCTGAATACACCTTGTTTGACCGTCAGACGGGACGACCAATCTGTATTGGTGATGGTGAAAGTTGTCAGCGTCGAACAGGTAACGGGGTTGAACAACATCCTTGTCCATCGCCTGATCTGTGCCCACTGGCACAAGGGGGACAGTGCAAGCCTTATGCCCGTCTATACGTCAACTTGGATGAACAGGATGAGCTGGGTAGCTTTGTACTGAGAACCACAGGTTTTAACAGCATTCGTACCTTAACCGCACGGCTGCGTTACTACCATGCGGCAGTCAATGGTTTGCTGTCCTGTTTACCGTTACAACTGACTTTAAGAGGGAAAAGTACCAGTCAGAGTTATGGCACACCGATCTACTATGTGGATTTGACCTTAAGAGAGGGAGTTAGTTTGCAACAAGCCATTATCGAAGCTAAGCAACTGCAACAAGAAGCCCAAGCTTGTGGGTTTCAACAAGAGTCACTCGATCAGGTGGCAAGACAGGGTTATGCCAATGCAGTATTTGATCGGGATGAGGGAGAGGATGGGGTAGAAGTTGTGGGGGCGTTTTATCCAGAAAATGAGGTCTCTAACCAAGACAATAACAACGTTTTATCCAGCAAGATACCAATCGAATCACTATCCACATATGAGTTACAGCAACAACTCAAATATGGGGTATCCACTGTCACTTGAGCTTGCCGCTTTCCAGTCCTATGGACTGGAAAGCGTAATGAACTAGATCATTTTTTATTTTAAGGTAGAAAAAGTCTACTTGGGAATAATGCTACTCATATCAGTTTTTAAATTCAATGTCTTATGCTGTTAGTGTCTACTCGATTTATATGAATCAGGTTTTTTTACATGGATCTTAACGTTAGGAAATCATTGCTTAATCAATGTTCTACATTATATCCTTTTATCAATTTTACCTAAAGTATTAACCTCTGCAAAAATGGAGAGGTAACTGACGAATTTGGGTTGCCACCACTCTCACTCTCTATAAAAGTTCATACATCAACTTATTTTCTAAAAATCTTAATTATTTTACTGTACTTAATCTATGCAAATTATCCGATGAACATGTATATTGCACAGCAGAATTTAACCCTCGTATCTCAAGCAGTTCGATGATCAACTTTTATATCTGGTGTATCAAAGATAAATGTGATGAGCTTTGGGTTAAATACAGTGGCTTTGTGATGCCATATTGTTGTTTCTATTCAGAAATGATTATTTCTTATTAGTAACATGGATGATGACTAACTCGATATCGCACTCATGCTCCGATCTTTTT